>CBIHQO010000972.1:0-1544 GCA_966211735.1 uncultured Schlesneria sp. | reverse complement strand
GGTCGAGTGACTTAAGTTCGTTGGCATCGAGTCCAAGTTTGGAAAATGCTTCAGCAGCAGTCCCACCTTCCAACGTAGCCTTGCTGAGATTGATTCCCATTTTCTGAAGGGAGCCGCCAAGGGCATCGACATCGCCGCCGGTCAACTTGGTGGCATATTGCAATGCGGTGAATGCACCAACGGAAGTCCCGATTTGGGAAGCCATTTCGGCTGTGTTGTCGATGCTGTCCAGCGATGCTTTGGTGAGTGCTGTTAAGCCAGCAACTGCGGCACCAGCACCGATTGCTGTTGCAAATCCAGCGAATGCCGCACCTGACGAAGTTATCGCAGAAGTAAAAGAACCGAGTGCTCCTCGTGCGGTCGAAAGACCCTTCGCAAGTCCCGCCGTACTGAGGGACATGCCGATATTAATGATTCCGATGGTTGCCATACGTTATGTAGCTGGCAACCAAATGTTTTTAAGAGCCAAAGAGGGCGTCGAGATACGCCACTTCCTGCTCGGGCGTTCGTTCGATTCGCTCTTTTTGAACGGGCATGAAGTCTTTCGGCTTGTACTTTCCCGCTTTCTTGCCCCACAGATTCGCCATCGTGCAAGCAATCATCCCTGCAGCCCAATACAAGTCGGGCAACGGTTCGATGTACTTGTCGTACGCCATCCATTCAGACAGTTCTTCACTGTCGATTTCTGCCAGTAATTGTTTGACTGTCTTCTTCTGCTGAAGGGCCAACTTAAAGGCGAAGCACCTTAGGGGGTTGGCCCGGAGGCGTTTCCCAAGTCTTTTACATCCTTCTTGCTCAAGCCACTGAGCCGTGCCGAGACTTCAAAAATCCGATCAAGTGCCGCAGCCGATTTCTTGGCGAGTGATTCCACATCTGGAGCGGTGAACAACAGGTTTCCCTGTTCATCGCAACAGGTGGCGACTGCCAATCGTGCCCGAAGATCCTTATGGGGGTTCTTCAAGTGCTCTGATTCAAATGCATCACGTTCGGAACCTGTCATTGTTCGAACGAGCACGGAACCGCCCCACTCAGGGATCTGAACTTCCTCACGAGGAAGGTCGTCATGCGTCAGAATGTTTTCACGGGAGAGGGTCATACTCCACCCCCTTCGCCGCCACCGGTCTTAACAACAGGGCCTGTTCGTTTGAGAGTGAAGGAAGAGGTCAGATTGCCTTCAACTTCGATGCCATTCAGTTCAAAATCTGTGACGAACGCATCAAACGTATAGATAGTCGGAACCGTCGTTGGAACGACGATGCTCCACTCTTCGGTGTCACCAGAAGTTGTCGCTTCTTCCACTTCTTGATGGGAATCGTCATTTGGGTCGAATTCCACATCGCACTGGACTTCGCCGGTGTCCAAGATTGTGGAACGGAATTCCTTCGTTACTGAATCAAGATGAGTGCATTCGACGCTGCCCATCGATTGGCTAGCCGTGATTGTCACCCGCTGACCAATTGTTGTTGTACCTTTTTTAAGTAGTGTTCCTCTACCTGGGATATAAGCCATGAGACCTCCGAAAAACGTGTCGGAGGTATCTAGTG
>CBIHQO010000971.1:0-1594 GCA_966211735.1 uncultured Schlesneria sp. | reverse complement strand
ACTGTTTCCTTCCCCAGCACTGGTGGAACGAGCGAGGATGCTCGAAGTCGAAATCGAGACAGTCACATCGGAGGCAAAAAAGCTAGGCGAGGCGCTTGCAGGCAGCAACCGTCAGCAGACCGAACTTGATCAGAAGTTAGAAACCGCACGCGGACTTCTCGAGGAACGCAAGGCCGAATTGAGTGTCGTTGAAGCGAAAGGCGCGCAACAGAAGCTCGATCTTGAGCTGACTCGCCAAGCAGCCATTCGATTGTTGGCGCAAGTCAAAGAGCTCGAAAAGAAGTCTCCGCCTGTCGAAAAGCTCGAACATCGAATCACTCCGGTCAGTAAGGTCGTCAATGGGCGCGAACTGCACTTTCGCCTGGAAAAGAACCGCGTCGCTGAAGTTCCCATCGACGCACTGGTCGAGCGTTTGAAAGAGCATATCGACCGTCGCAAAGACTGGATCGTGAAGAACAAGCAGCACAAAGGAATGGTTGGCCCGATTGGGGGGTTCAACCTGGAATACATCATCGGCGTCGATGTGGTCTCCGGTTTGGAAGAGCTTCGCTCTGGAATGGGCGGTTACCGGATGACCATGCGATATTGGGAAATCCATCCCGAAGAGGATCTGCGAGGCGAACCGGTCGACGTCGCACTTTCTCAAGGCTCCCGGTTCTATCAGGCTCTCGTGAACGCTGGCCAGGACACGACGCTGACGTTCTGGGTCTACCCCGACAGCTACCAGCTCTATCGCAAGCTCCAGGGATTCGTCCACGAGCAGGGGTTCCCGCTGGCGGCTCGGCCACTGCCGCATGGCGTCGCAATTTCAGGCTCGCCGAACGGGACGAAGTCGGCGAGTCAATAGGCGAGTGCTAAGGCTCGCTTTTGCCTGATTCCTGTGAAACTTCCGTCGGCTTCTGGACAGGCGATGCGCCAACAGAATTTGTGGTCCATTCGACCGCCTGCCGAGCTCGTCGTTTGAGGAAGTTCAGCCAACGCTTGGCCCACACGAATTCGGTCGCCAAGATAGCCAGACCCGCAGGGATCACGATTGTCGCAGGGCCCGGCAGTACGATCATCGCGATGCCGACGATAACCACTGACATCCCCAGCACGAAGATGACGAATTGCCGAATTGGCTTCAGCGGATCGTTTGCGGGAGGGGTCGCGGTGCGAACAATCTCAGTCCCATCTGGCTTATTCGTTGCTTCCATGCGTGGATTCTACAGGCATAGTCACACTGCGGAAATGGTCGATACGAACTTGATCAAGTGTTGCACCGCATTTATCGACGTCAACTGCACCAATGTCATCACGCCGGAATTAGTGGCACATCGTATTTGGCGAATTGAGAGTCTCGCGTAATCAGCGTGGCTCCTTCTTGCTGTGCTTGTGCAATCAGGGCGCGATCAAACGGATCTCGATGGAATAGCGGCAGGAGTTCAGATGCAGGGACGTGCTCGAGTGCCAGCGGCAACGTGATAAACCCGCTTTGGAGACATCGGTGCGCAAATCGATGGGCGCGTGAAGTTTTCCAATCGCACGTTTAATCGAAATCTCTCACAAGGTAACCACGCAGCCGTAAACAAGATTTCCAGGATCGCCGATTGCT
>CBIHQO010000970.1:0-1649 GCA_966211735.1 uncultured Schlesneria sp. | reverse complement strand
TGCGTTGGCTGCCGGAATGCTTGCGGCGCGGTAGAATCGGAACAACGCGGGGATAGGGGGCACCTGAACGACGGAATCCTGACCGTCTTCCCCGCGTTGTTTTTTCCATCAGGACTTCGGCACAGGAGCCGGAACGCTGACCACAATGTCTGAAGCGGACGTTCGAGCGGTGTACGAATTCTGTCGCCAACTCGCACCGCTGATGCGGAAGGGGATGGACATCCTCGCGGGAGAAATCCTGAGCTACTCGAAAACACGAGATGCCAAGAGTCTCAAGACCACTCTTTTCAACTTTTACGACGACCTGGGCATGCATGTGCCGAGATATCAGCAGATCGATGCTGACACTGATTGGGCAATTGTCGAATCATGTGCAGACAAATCAGAAACACGATTTCCGCGTTCTGTCGCTCGTCACGTCCTACAACTCCCAACCATAGTCCGGGATGGTATTCGCCTTACCGCTGAGAAAATCTCCGAACCAGAGTTTGATTCTCTCGTAGATTGGCTCTATGGACTAGCAGTTCAAGGACGGTTTACTGACATCGTTCGAGACGATCTGTTTGCGGAAGAAGGCCGGGTTCTACTGGCAATGAAAGCGATGGGCACCGCACCGAAAGGCAAACCGGGCCGGAAGCCAGACATTAGCAAAAGAGGACACGCAGAGCGTGCCAATGCCCTTCGATCTGAAGTTCCCCAACCCGAATGGAAAGACTGTGCAAAGATTGTGAATAGTGAGTTCAAGTTAATTGGAGCCGATCAGTACGACGGCGAGTCCCTTCGCTTGTTCTGTAAGGATAAGAACAGAAAACGGGGATAATACTTCCCCGTATTTTTCCCGCTTTGTCCCCGCCGATTGCCTGCGTTTAGGCTCTGGATCGTGTTGAGAATACTCAATCGATCACAGGAATACGCAATGGCCATCGACATCGACACTGAAGACATCATCACTCTGAGCGAGGCGGCTGGCCTCGTTCCTCCCCGTGGCATCTCGACGGCCACGATGACCCGCTGGGTACAGCATGGCGTTCGTGGCGCGAAGCTGGAAACAGTTATTGTTGGTGGTCGCCGCCTGACATCTCGTGAAGCCCTGGCCCGTTTCTTCGCGGCTCAGAATCCGGTCGAGACTCCGTCTCCCGCTGTCACCAAATCACAACGTCGTCGGCAGGCTGAAACCGCTGACCGTCTGCTCGCTGAAGCAGGCATCTAACCCCAAAGAATGACGACGCCCACGCCACCGACCAAAGTAACGCGGGCTCGTCGAAAGGATTCGACCAGTGAAGTCTAACACATTTTCTCCAAAGGTAATATCTGACCTTCGCGGCCCTGCCTCAGTTTTAGTAACTCGTCTGAAGTTCCACGCTGACCAGATCGCGGACGAGGTCGCGAACATCGATCGCCTGCTAGCTCAGTTCACCAGCGGGCAACCGGACATCCAACTCAAGCTTACTGCTGCCGGCCAGCGACTGACGGCGCTGATGGCGTTTGAGGAGGTGTACGAATGAGCACCAAGGATGAAATTCTCAAAGCTGAACATCCGCCAGAACACAACTTCGACGTTGAAGGCATTTCGCCAGACTTGATTGCTATCCCCCGCTGGATCTGCTGGCGATGGGTCAAGAGCAAGAAAAGCAAGTGGATGAAAGTTC
>CBIHQO010000969.1:0-1678 GCA_966211735.1 uncultured Schlesneria sp. | reverse complement strand
TCGCCTTGATTCGGATACCGGAGCGCCTTGCCCGTATCGAACGAGGCTACCGGGACGCGACCGACAATTTCCAGACCAGTGATGCCGGCACGAGTCGCGGCATCGAGCTCTTTGTCGAGGATGTCATTGGGCTGCCCTGGCGGACAAAAGAGGTAACCCGGAATCCGTCGGAAGTCACAGTCAATCTGTTCATCCTTGACGATCTGCTCGATACGAGCGATGGCGGCGGTATGGCTCTCGGCAGCGACTCGAATTCCAGCCTCGCCGTGAATCTTCTCGATCTCGCTGTAGAAGTCATCATGCGCATTGACGAGATGCGCGGTCGTTCGTTGAGTTTGACCGGCCCCAATATGGCGACTCTCAATGACCACGACCTGACGACCTGCTTTCAGCAGCAAGTAGGCTGTCGTGAGTCCCGCAATGCCAGCACCGACGACGCAGACATCGGCGTTAATTTTGTCCGTCAGTCCTGCGTACGCGAGTGGTTCGCAAGTAGCCATCCAAACTGAGACGGTCTGTTCCATTTGCTTTCTCATGATCTCGCCTACCCATCTTCCGGTGTGATCGTTGTGGATGTTCAACGGCCGAGTTCGCAAACGATATGCCATCGCAGAGACACTGGAAGCGCGACAACCGCGGCCTGAAATTGGCAATTGCGAAAGAGGATCGATCGATGAATGGACGCTTCGGCATTTGTGCGATCAATGCGCCCGAAGCCATGCCTTGCCTGCCCGGAACAGATTGCGAAGAATCTGTGACCAGAGTCCTTCTCGCAACTCACACGGGTTACCGAACTTGACGACGACTTCGACCCTGATCAGTTTTCCACCGATCTCAACCCCAGCAGCAACCGTCTTGATTCTGGGCAGCATGCCAGGCGAACGTTCCCTGCGCGAGCGTCAGTATTACGCTCATCCCCAGAACGCCTTCTGGAAAGTGATGGGACAGATTATCGGACTCGATCCTTTGGCTCCGTATGCCGACCGAATACAGCGGATGAAAGAGGCGGGGATCGCGCTCTGGGATGTCATTCGTTGCTGCGAAAGGCGCGGTAGTCTCGATGGAGATATCCTGAAAAGCTCGATTGAGCCCAATGATTTTGCGTTATTCTTCCAAGATCATCCGCAGGTGGAATTGGTTTGTTTCAATGGTGCCATGGCCGCCCAAAGTTTTCAGCGTCATGTGTTGCCGACTTTGGGCGAGTTTGAGTTGAAAAACCTACGGATGCCGTCGACAAGTCCGGCCTATACAATGTCGTTTGCAAAAAAGGTCGAAGCGTGGACCGCAATTTCGTCCCACCAAAAAGAGTGCAAACGCTGAACAATGAGGGCAAGCTCGGCACTGGTGGAGAAACAATTGGACGTCAGAACCTTTCCCGAGTGGCAAGCTGAACTCAATGATTCTCAGGTCACGATTCATACCGCGCAGCAACTGGTCGATTTTCTAAATCGGGCCGAAAGTCTCCCCAGCGGAACCTTGTCGCTAA
Organism: uncultured Schlesneria sp.; assembly: GCA_966211735.1. Lineage (GTDB taxonomy): Bacteria > Planctomycetota > Planctomycetia > Planctomycetales > Planctomycetaceae > Schlesneria. Next base: position 192 of record CBIHQO010000969.1, on the reverse strand, counting down.
GTGCCGACGCTGGTCCGCGTCCTTGGTGGGAACGGCTCTTTGGGGCGAAGCGATTCGTCGTCTCGTTTTTCGCGATGGACTGGTCTCAAGACTGCGCGAGCCTCATCTTTCATGACGAGAACGGGAGCGAATATCGTGTCCTCGATCTGGACCACCCTGTCACTCCAGACGACAGCGTCCGGCGTCAAATCG
>CBIHQO010000968.1:0-1704 GCA_966211735.1 uncultured Schlesneria sp. | reverse complement strand
GGTCGAAGCCCGCAACTACGACATTCGTAAGCAGGTCGTCGAATTCGACGACGTAGTTCGTTTCTTCTTCTCGAACATTCGCTGTGCCACGCGTGGGATCGTGAGCGGCATTCTTATCGCCCTTGATTGAAATCAGCTCGAAATCCCACAACTCGTAGCCCAGTCGCAGCGGATAGGTGGCCGATGTGTCCTCGCGCGGGTCGATCTGCACTGTGCTATGCCATTTCAGATTCCAATGATGGCCATTGACGGTGACATAAGATTCAGTCCCGTCCGTCTCGCCAGGTTTTTCAGCTTTCTTGTGTCGCCAGAACAGACCATCGGGAGCCACCACCAGTTCATCCACACCACCAATTCGAGCTTCGAGAAGAATCTCGTCGAGGATCGGACTGAAGGGGTCGCTGGGATCGTTGGGATGATCGGGTATCGGCTGGGGTGGATCTTGAAGTTCGACGCGCTGACTGAACTCTGAGACCACCTTGCCGTCACGTTGAGCCGCGAAATCAAGTTGTACGATCAGTGGTCCCGGATTAATCGCATGGATGTCGATACAGACTTCCTTCGCCAGATCGAATGGTGTTCCGTCGTTCCATCTCAAGCCCTGCAGGCCAGTCACCTGTCCTCCAAGCTTACGCCGCGACGTGCAGGTGACGATCTGGAATTTGTCGCGTTGTTCGATCTTCCGGATCTCGGTCAGTCGAAATTGATGGCGACCAACCTGGATGGTGGTGTCGTCGAGGTCCAATTGTCGCCACGAATCTCCGAATCGCGATGTCAGCCTGAGTTTCAGCGGAGCGACCTGGGGATCGATCGGACAGGCTTCAATGGTCGCCACGCCATTCACGACCTTTGCCGAATACCGCCGCACCGGATCGCGATCATTGCTGATCTGCAGTTCGACTGTATCCGCCGACGTGTTCTTGCTGAGTTCTAAGACCTCAACAGCGAAGGACTGCAACTCGGTCCGGTGCGCATACGAGATCATCGGCCGCTTGAAAACGAGAGCAGGTCGTTCCAGTAACGAGCTGACAAAATCAGACGGAACGGCATTCGCAATTCGAGCGGGCTGGTTGCCCGATACAATGACGCCGATGACGTCTCCCGCTTCATTGACGAGCGGACCACCAGAATTTCCCGGATTAACCCCCGCATCGATCTGAATCGATTGCAGTTCGCGACCTCGCTTGCGCAGGGCAGTGACTTTGCCAGTATTGACGCTGATGGCTGGATAGTCACCTGCGTTCTCCGAAAGCCTCTTTCCAAAGGGAAAGCCGTAGGCGGTCACCGCATCGACCTCGGCTACTTTTTTGGACGAGGCGACTGAGAGCGCAACCAGTCCTTTCGCATCTTGAGCCAGCAGTAAAGCCAGATCATTCTCCTCAGACCATGCAATGACGCGCGCGTTGACGACCCGCTCGCTTTCTTCGGCGGGGTCCAGAACCAGCTTTACGTCACCGTTCAACCCCACGGAATCGACGACGTGATGATTTGTGACGAACACCCCCTTCGTGTCGATGCAAAAGGCGGAACCACTACCAGAGGGGCCTAGATCCACAAGTGCAGTCGCCTTCTTGCATCGCGCTATAATCTTGGCATTGTCCGCAGCCAGCATTGAACCGCTGCTCATCGTCTGAGTCAGGGCCAGAAGCACGCATGAGCAACGAATGAATTGAGATGTCATGGATTGATCCGTAGGATTGTCGG
>CBIHQO010000967.1:0-1776 GCA_966211735.1 uncultured Schlesneria sp. | reverse complement strand
TGGCCTTTCAGGCCATTTCAGAACGAGAACTCAGGATCGTTACCCGCGTTGGGTGGCACCCAAAACAACGATCATCACGCACGGTCGTGTCATGGATTCTATCGCGCGGGCATAAACAAGCTTTCCGTCGATCGACAGAGGAGGTTACGACTTCACGACTTACGCGTCAGGTTTCGAATTCTTTGCGAGCAATAACCAACATTAGGCCACTGCGGACGCATCGAGTGATTCTGTGACTGTGACAGTGTAGAATCGGCGGGGTCTGTCACACCGTTCGCTACAAGCTATTGGTTCTCATGAAGTATTCCCGAGTTTACGTTGATGCCATCGGCTATGAATTAGCCCCCGAGGTGATCAGTTCTTCCGAGCTGGAACATCGGCTGGCGCCGTTGTACGAGAAGTTGAAAATCCCGTCTGGACAGTGAGAGGCCTGGACCGGGATCACGGAACGCCGCTGGTGGCCGACGGGCTATCCCCTGACTTCAGGGGCGACGGAAGCAGCGCGGCGAGCATTGGAGCATTCCAACGTCGCTTCCAGTGACATCGGCGTCATGATCTATGCCGGGGTTTGTCGCGAGCAGTTTGAACCGGCAACAGCCTGTGGCGTCGCTGCGAATCTGGGGATCAGCCCCGATGCCGCGGTGTTCGATGTCAGCAATGCGTGCCTCGGTGTCCTGAATGGCATGGTCGATATTGCGAATCGCATCGAACTGGGCCAGATCAAAGCGGGCATGGTTGTCTCGTGCGAATCGGCTCGGGAAATCATCGAGTATTCGATCCAGCGGTTGCTGGAAGACATGACCATGGACGCCTTCACCAAGTCGTTAGCCACGTTGACGGGGGGCTCGGGTGCGGTCGCGGTGCTGTTGACCGACGGCTCGTTCTCACGCGAGAAGCGTCATCGGTTGCTGGGGGGCGTGACGAAGGCGGCTCCCGAGCATCATCTGCTGTGCCGGTGGGGATTCGAATCGCTGCTGCCGGCTGCGGTGAACAAGGTCGACGCGATCCTGCCGCCGTCCTTGACACATACGAAGTTTGGCAACCTGTTGCCGCAGCTTGTTCAGCAAAAAGTGAGCGGCATCTTGCCGGCGCGAGTTTCGCATGCGTTCACTCAATTCATGCAGACCGATTCCATCGGCGTCCTGAAATACGGAGTCGACCTGGGAATGAATACGTGGCGGGCCTTCTTGACGAAGATTGGATTCTCGTCGGACCAGATCGACAAGGTCATTTGCCATCAGGTCGGCAAGGGGCATCGCGAGCAGGTTCTGAATGCCCTGGGGATTTCCCATCAAAAGGACTTCTGCACGTTTCCCTACCTGGGGAACATGGGGACAGTCTCGCTGCCACTGACAGCCGCCATCGCCGACGAACGAGGTTTTCTGAACCGAGGTGATCGCGTTGGGTTCCTGGGGATCGGCAGTGGGTTGAATTGCCTGATGCTCGCCTTGGATTGGTAGCGATTCGTGGGCCCATTCCGACGGGTTCCAGCGTTGTTGTACAAAGTTCCCTCCACACAAGATTGTACGGTCCGTGCCCGCAGTGCTCCCACAACACACCTATCCCGGTTACGACTTCACGCATCACTCCGCGGATGTGAATGGCTTTCGACTGCATTACCTTGATGAAGGTCGCGGTCAGACGGTCGTGATGCTTCATGGCAACCCGAACTGGTCTTACTACTACCGCAATCTGGTGGTGGCTCTGCGCGACAAGTATCGATGCCTGGTCCCCGACCACATTGGTTGCGGCCTGTCTGAGAAGCCGGGCGATGAT
>CBIHQO010000966.1:0-1805 GCA_966211735.1 uncultured Schlesneria sp. | reverse complement strand
CCCGATTTGGTTTCTTCGCCCGCGAGGTCGACCCAAGAAATCCTAAATTGATTCCTGGCACATTCCTGGCACCTTTTTCTATCCAGCCGACCGACCCAACCGGTCACCCGGTGGGACTACCTCACCGGGTGACCTAATGACTGAGCCCGCTAATCTACGTCAGGGAGAGTGAGGCAGAATAATGTGGTTACCACAAATGTAAGCCCCTTTTCCCTCATGCGGATGATACGGTCGATGGACGATCCCGGGTGGTCGGACCATGCCCGGCAGTCGAGCGGACCGATCATTGTTCGAATCTCGACTGTAAGTGTTGCCCGCCGTGGTGGGACGTGCGGGGAACGAGTGGTCGGAACGGCGTGGATTATCACGCCCGTCGGCTAGAGCGTTGCTGGTGCACAGCGCAAGTCCAGCAATGGCGATGGCAAGGGGCTTGATGATTCGGACATCGATCATGGGCGGGCTCCAAAAGCGTGACAAAATCGAAACGGCCGATTCGTCGCAGTCTGTCTGGCCCGCTGGACATCCCGCATTGAAGCAGTAACGCGACGTGTACACGAGAGCGAGAATCGAGGTCAACAGGGATTAGGCAACCGTCTGGCCACAATGCAGGATCTCGTCCGACCGAAATCCCTTCGCACCCCCAAGTTCGGCCGTAAACGCCAGCAAAATCTGCCGCGACAAAGACTTGCGGCAGCCAATTGAAACTGTGGGAAAACTGTGCGAGCCCGCAAAGTCAAAACTATCGTTAAAGTTTGCCGCTGATATTGCCGATCCCAGATGAGACGGATCGTAGCGCGATCCATTCCGTCCATTTTATCGCATGTCAGACCGCGCGATCAGGGGTACTTTCGCAGAAGAGAGTTGATGTGGACGTCATCGCCTCTCTTCGCAAGCGAGTTCTGGCGGTCGTGGCTGCCGTCTGTTGTGCATTGCTCCTGCCTCTTCTTGCGGTCGCCGATGACACCGCATTTGATCAGTCGACAGGGACGGTTCCGCCGCTGCCAAGCCTGCCACCGCTCGTTCCTGGTTACAGTTCACCTGCGATTCCGTCATCGCCTGAAGGCGCAATGATCTCTGATCGCTCGGAGCTTGCGTTTGGTGAACAGGAACCGAGCGAATCCATTCCTTTACGTGCGGTATTTGATGACGGATTCGGCCTGAAGTCGGCAGACGATCAATTCCAGCTTCGGATCAGAACGCTGACACAAGTCGATGGAAAGATATTCTCACCTACCGATCAAGAGCCGGCGCGGAGCGGCATCTACATTCCCCGCTTTCGCGTCTACTTCGAAGGCCAGTTGACGGATGTCTTTGAGTACGAATTGTCGTTACAACGCAGCGTCGAAGGAGCCTTCGACGTCCTTGACGCCAATGTCAATTTTGTACGATCGGAACAATTCCAGATTCGTGCGGGTCGAGCCCTCGTCCCTTACAGCTATGCCTGGTACGACCATCTTGAGCAGTACTACATCACGCCCGAGCGAGGCTTGTTCGCGCTGAATTTCGGGCTCGCTCGCCAGGCTGGAGTTTTCGCACATGGCAAGGTGCGGGATCAGCGACTGCAATACGCCGTTGGTGGGACCTTCGGTCAGCTTTCAGGATTGGCTGACACCAACACAACTCGTGACGGAGTCGGCTATCTCAACGCCAAGCCATTCCTGCACTCGGATCGATATTCGTGGCTGCGTCATCTCAATGTGGGTGGGTCGCTGGCAGTCGGCCGACAGGCGTACGAGTCATCGCTGCTACCGCTGAGAACATCAATTCAGACCTCGGAGAACGACGAAGCGGCTCAGGCGGCATCG
>CBIHQO010000965.1:0-1840 GCA_966211735.1 uncultured Schlesneria sp. | reverse complement strand
GAAACGGTATCGCGACGCGGGTGGAAAGAAGCCCTATGTCATCACGGAATTTGGTCCGGCGGGAATGTGGGAAGTTCAAAAGAACGCCTGGGGAGCGGCGCCCGAATTGACCAGTACGCAGAAGGCAGAGGCCTACAAGGCAACTTACACAGCAAACGTGATCGGAAATTCGAATCACTGCCTGGGGAGCTATGCATTTCTGTGGGGGCAGAAACAGGAGGCCACGGCAACCTGGTTTGGAATGTTGCTGCCGGACGGATCTCGACTGGCCGCCGTGGATACCGTTAGCGAACTGTGGACAGGAAAGGTTCCGGCAAATCGATGTCCGGCGATTCAGTCACTACAGTTAGTCGGTGATGCTAAAGTGAAGCCGCAGGCCAAGGTCACCGTTCGGCTGGATGTGGCCGATCCAGACAAAGATTCGATGCAAGTCGAGTGGATCCTGCAGGCTGAACCACTGACATTCGGCGTTGGTGGTGATGACGAAGCCGTCCCCCCCACCTTTCCTGACTCCATCGTGAAGTCGGATCCATCGTCGGTGGAAATCCGCATGCCGGACAATGGTGGCGGCTATCGCTTGTTCGCCTATATTCGCGACGGCAAAGGTGGTGCCGCTGTAGGAAACGTGCCGCTGTACGTCGATGCACCGGTTAAGATTCCGAGCGCTCAAAAGACATCGCTGCCATTCGTCGTTTACAGCGATAGTGGAACCGCCAAGCCGCCATTTGTTCCGACCGGTTGGATGGGGAACGCAAAGGCGATGAAGCTGGACGAGGAAAATAAGACCAATCCTCATTCCGGCAGCACATGTCTGAAGTTCGACTATTCTGCCAACGACGGTTGGGGCGGGATCGTCTGGCAAAACCCTCCGAACGATTGGGGCGACAAACCAGGAGGCTGGGATCTCACCGGTGCCAAGTCGCTGACCTTCTGGGCCCGCGGCGATAAAGGGGGCGAGACCGTCTCTTTCCAGATCGGCATTCTGGGTAGTGACAAGAAGTTTTCAGATAGTGCGAATGCAAAGCTCGATAGCGTCATCCTGACAAGCGAGTGGAAACAGTATCGCATCGATCTCTCGGGCAAGAATCTATCGCGAATCAAGACGGGATTCGTGATCAACGTCGCCAATCCTGGAAAACCGTTGTCGGCGTATCTCGATGACATTTCCTACGAAGCCGAATAAGCTTCGAGCTCAATTTTCCAAACGCGCCGCAAGCCATCAGCACCTCATTTAAACAGAGAATTGTCATGATTAAAGACGCAGAACCTGCCCATCCGATCCATGACCTGATCGCCAAGCGATGGAGCCCATACTGCTACGATCCACGGCCCGTTGAGCCAGAAAAACTGGAGTCCTGCCTGGAAGCGGCGCGATGGGCGGCCTCCAGCTATAACGAACAGCCGTGGACTTACATCCTGGCAAAGCGTGACGACCAGCCGGAATTCTCAAAGCTGCTGGGCTGCTTGCTCGAAGCAAATCAGTTCTGGGCACAACATGCAGGCGTGCTGATGCTCGGCGTGATCTCGACAACGTTCTCGAGAAACGGCAAACCAAATCGAGTCGCCTTGCATGACCTCGGGTTGGCGGCGGGCAATATTTGCTTGCAGGCAACTGCACTGGGACTCAGCGTTCATCAGATGGGAGGTGTTGACTTGGAGAAGGCGCGCGAGGTCTATTCGATTCCTGACAGTCACGCTCCAGCCACCGCAATTGCGATCGGATATGCCGGATCGCCAGACGCCAGCGACCCGCAACTTGCCGAACGCGATCGAACATCGCGAGGCCGTAAGCCCTTGGCGGAATTCGTCTTTAGGGGACAGTGGGGCAAGACGGCTTTTC
>CBIHQO010000964.1:0-1848 GCA_966211735.1 uncultured Schlesneria sp. | reverse complement strand
CTTGGAAATCAATCATGTCGTAGGCACAAACGAGTGCAAGTGCTCCTCCCAAGCTGTGCCCAGTGATCCACAGATGTTTCTGTGTTTTTGTTCCGAGTACCGTCATGATTTGCGGTTGAAGCGATTGATAGGCTTTGTAGAACCCCTTGTGGATCGTACCGTGCTCCGTCTCAAATGGAGTTCGCCCCAGGTTTGCAATCCAGTCGGAGATTTCGGGAAAATCCGTTCCCCGGAATGCGATGACGGTGACATCATCTGCCGATAGGACGTAGCCAATCATCGAACTTGCAACTACTGGCGTGATGTCGACAAACCCCAGTCGCCGGTATGCGGGGGCGGCGTCAACTGGCGGTAGATAAGCGATTTCACTGATGGCCGCCAAGGTCTCCGCCACTGGCCAATCTGCGATTAATTCCGAATTCCACGGGGATTGCAGTCGTTGTAGATGAGTGTTGACCGGTGCTACTGGCTTTGGTGCGACAATCTGATCAACAGTTTGCTCTCCACCGGGAGGCTTGAGAGTCACCCACACTGCCCCAAAGGCGACCGCAATTAAAAGCGCCGCTCCTGACCAAAAGTACTTCCAGACAGGTTTGACGAACCTGAATCGTGCGAAGCTCCCAAAGAAAAGGGGAATGCCAAGGATCACGAGCGGATAGAGATTTGATGTTAGCAATTGCATCATGTGGTGCGAGCCGCAGTCGAGTGCGACATAGTCCCTTTGTTAGAACCTGCCTCATTTCTGGGTGATAATCCTACCCATTTCTCTCTCATTCGGTATAGTGACTGCCGCACACATTTCTACGACGTCTTAGTCAGCACGTTTATCACACAATCTACGGATTCCGTTTACTGTTGAACTGCCGAGCAGGCAAGATGAGCGACTCGTACCATCACGTCATTAGCGAGGGTTCCGGCTATGGGCAAGCATTGCGTCATCAATGTTGATCTGGCAGATGTGTTCGAGAGCCGAAATCGTAAAGGATTTCTTCATAGCCTCGCTTGGGGCGACGAAGTTGAAGTTGTGGAAACAACTGACACCTACCTTGTCATCAAAACCGTGAAGTTTGAGACGCAAGATGATGGATCTATTCTGCCCGTGAAGGTCGATGCGTTCATCGAGCCACAGAAGTCATCAAAGATCAAACCAGCGGATGTCGTCATCCCCAAGAACCAAAATCGGGTGCTCAAGGTTAACTTCGTGGACGTGCAGCAGGGTGATGGATCGGTCATTGAGACTCCTGATGGCAAGGTGATTCTCGTCGATGGCGGCGACAATCAACTCTTCGCCCGTTACCTCGCTGCTCGCTTCCGTGGTACTACTGAAGAGAAGCCTAAGGAAATAGACTGCATCCTCGTGACTCACGGTGACGCTGATCACTTTGCTGGTCTCACCAAGATTTTCGAATCAGAGACGAACGAAGAGCCGAAGAAGAGACTCTTCATCGCACCAGCACGTGTCTACCACAATGGGCTTGTTAAGCGTCCAAGCACAAAAGACAAGAAGAAGGTTCCTGACAAAGAACTCCTCGGTCCCACGAAAGTCGTCGATGGAGAAACCATCTTGACTGGACTGGTCGATAATCTTCTCAAAGTGCCCGACGAGGAAATGAATCAACAATTTCTTGGCTGGAAGAAGGCACTCGCCGTTTGGAACAAACGCAGCAAGATCGAGTTCCGACACCTATCTTTTGGCGATGATGACGCCTTCGACTTCATCGACAATGATGAAATCGAAGTACAAGTGTTTGGCCCGATACCTACCGGGAAAGGAACTGCAAAGGGGCTGAAATTCCTCGGCAATCCGCCCAAAGGGCCGAGGATCGGTCATGATTCGCTGGATACGGG
>CBIHQO010000963.1:0-1852 GCA_966211735.1 uncultured Schlesneria sp. | reverse complement strand
AACGGTCTGAAAATCTTCTTTTTGACGCGACAGCGTGTTGTAAACGCGAAGTGGCATAGCTCCGTCTTCCCTGCTGACAAAAGAATCCTGAATCAATCCAATTTATACATTCGCAGTGCTCCGTCCGAGCAGCACCACGGCATCGGCATCCATTGCTTCCTGTCGTCCGATCGGACCAACCTTCTCTCCGGTCTTCGCTTTCACGTTGACGCAATCTTCGGCGATCCCCAGTTGTTCGGCAATACTGGCGGCGATGACTCGCTTATGCGGCGACAGCTTTGGTCGTTCGGCGTGGATCGTGCAATCGACGTTGATCACCGCCCATCCCCGTTCGCCAACCGCCTTGACCGCGGCTCGCAAGAAGACCTTGGAGTCGACTCCTGCCCACTGAGGGTCCGTGTTGGGAAACCACTCGCCGATATCCCCCAATCCGGCCGCTCCGAGAATCGCATCGGTCAGAGCATGCAGCAGTACATCCGCGTCGCTGTGGCCATCCAGCCCGAATTCATAATCAATCGAAACTCCACCGAGCACGAGGGGGCGCCCCGCCACCAGTCGATGGCGATCATGTCCGAGTCCGACGCGAAATTCCGGCAGTGACATACTCAACTCAGTCCTTGGTAACCGTCTTCTCCGAGCGCGGATAATAGCTGCGGTGGGGGATCATGACAATTGGATGATCTCCGTAACTCAAATTGACATGAACCGATGGTGCGCCTAGATTTCGCCGTTCCCCTCCCTCACAACCCAATCTGCTACGGAATCGCACGTGTTCGTGCTCGTCGACAACGCTGCGCTGCGTCGTTGGCTGCCATTGCTGGCTGTCCTGCTGGGCCTCTGCGTCTTTGGGGGTTGTTCGCTGTTTCCTGCAGCGGATTTGAGCAAGAACGTGCGGCTCAACCGGCCCTCATTGCCCCCCATTCAGGCATCTGCCGACTCGGTGCAATTGGAAGTCTTCTTCGTCGACAGGCCCGCGGACGATCCCTTGTTGGGGCCCTCGTTATGGCGAGAGATCGATCAGATCGCGGCAATTCCTGCCGAAACTCGCCAGGTGCTTCATGAAAATGGATTTTTGGTGGGTCTGGCAGGGTCGAGTCCGCCGCTCGCCGTTCAGACATTGCTGAACCTGGTGACGGACTATAGTTCCAGCGAAACGAGCAGTAACAAACCGATGGTCGGCTTAAGGAAGCTGCTTCCACCCGGCATTGAGACCGAAGTCCAGGCGAGCAATCCGATAGAGCATTGTCACGTCAATATCGCGGACGGTCAGCGGACGAAGGCTCACGACTACGACAATGTTCGCGGGATGTTCCGAGTCAAATCGGCTCGCCTGCGTGATGGCTGGGTTCGGATCGATTTCCAGCCCGAGATTCATCACGGTGACATGAAGGTGCGAACGACGTCCACCCCCGAAGGCTGGATTTATCAGAATCGACAAAACGTCGACGTGCGACACGCCCAGCAATTCAGCCTGACGATGAATGTGGGCGAGATCGCGATCATTACCGCCGCTCAGGACAACCCGGAATCGATGGGTGACCTCTTTTTCCGACGCGGGGACGATGCCGCGAAAACACAACGACTATTAGTCGTTCGCGTTGCCGATGGCGGACAATTGTCCGGAGCCTACTGATAGCCTTTGCGAAGGACGTGTCTTTCTCGTCCCTCGCCTCCGTTGGCATTATTCCGCCGTGATGGTCAGCCAGCCGTTGTCCGATTTCAGCGAGGCGATACGCGGCGCGGGACCCGATGCCTTCCACAGTGCTGCAGGCAGGGTGCGATCGAAGTCCAGCGGAATCAGATCCGCCTCGATGATCTTCTGAATGGCTGTTTCGAGGATTGTCGGCGGTCC
>CBIHQO010000962.1:0-1878 GCA_966211735.1 uncultured Schlesneria sp. | reverse complement strand
GGCCGTCAAAGGAGCCGGGCCACCCACCATCAATTTGTCGAGTTCTGGCGCAAACTCGTGCTCGCAGTTCAACATTTCGTCGTAGGTGATGATGCGGCCCGTGTGACATGCCATACGCCCCATTGACGTCACCAGGCTGGCCTCTGCCCCACGTTTTACTTCGTTGTAAGGCTTGTCCTGACGAATCGCTTCCATCAGGTGGTCCCATTCCAACTGATACGGGCTGATTCGATCTTCGGCCTTCCAGATCGCTTCGCTCTCGACCATCTTCTGGCCTTTGTAGATGCGAGCCTTTGATGGCCAGTGGCCGGCTGCCGAGATCGTCGCCGACCCCTTGGTACCGTGAGCATAGCTGGCAAATTCGGTGGCTGCACCGACCATGCAGCGACCTTCCAGAAAGAACTTGGTGCCGTCGGCGAAGGTGTATTCCACGCTGTAGGTATCGAAGTTCTGATCAACGTAATCGCCACGATAATGACGGCCGCCGTATCCCTTGGCTTCGACCGGCCAAACGTTCTTATCTTCCGTATCCTTCATCCAGCAACATTCGTCAATGTTATGGATCAGGAAGTCACTGTACCCGCCACCGCTGGCCCACAGGAACGAATGGAAGTTGCGAATTTGGTATTCCAGCTCATTCTGGTTGGCTGGCTTGGGACCTGTAAAAATACTCGCGGTGGGACCTGCACAGCGGTATCCTCGCAAGGCAATGATTTCGCCCAGTTCGCCATTCTTGATGCGCTTGGACAGTTCGCCGCGATCGGCACAGTGACGGCACATCAAGCCGACGCCGACCTTCATGTTCTTCTTCTTTGACTCTTCGTACAGTTCGAGCATCTTGCGGGTGCCCGGACCGTCGACAGTCACCGGCTTCTCCATGAAGACGTTCAGCCCCTTTTCGATGGCATACTTGAAATGCAGGTGGCGGAAGGCGGGAGGCGTCGTCAGGATGACCACGTCGCCCTTCTTCAGGCTATCCATTGCATTCTTGTACGCGTCGAAACCGACGAACTTGTGATCGTCAGAAACCTGGACCAGTTCCTTCTTGTCGTTCTTCAACGACTCATGGCTGCCTTTCAGGCGATCCGCATAGGCGTCGGCCATTGCCGTCAACTTAACAGGCCCCACCTTCGTCGACAGTGCGTTCTGGGCCGCCCCGGTTCCACGTCCGCCGCAACCAACGAGAGCCACGTTGATGGTGCCGCTTTCACCGGCATACACGTACTGCGGCAAAGCGACCCCCGCTAATGCCGAAGCGGCTACAATTTGACCAGTTGTCTTCAAGAGATCGCGGCGGGTAAGCCCTTCGCTGATGTCACTGTTGGTTGCGTTTTCCACGGCTGAAGTCTCCTCGAGTGGTGCTGGTCAGTCGCAGGGTCCCCGCGACGCCGATCTGGATGGAATGCAGACACTGCCGTTTTACCGCTATTTGAGCTGCCACGCGAGTGATCTGAAATTCAATCCGAACCTTGTTAACTCGAAATACGCCGTGAAACGAAAAAACACGGGCTCCGAAGTTCGGAGTCCGTGTTTCTTTACGTGTAGCCTTCAGACCAATTGCAGGTGAGCAAGCTCTTCCCGCAACCGGATTCGGGCCGTGTGCAACCGTCGCTTGATGGTTCCCACCGGGCTGCGGAACCGATCACTCATCTCGACCAGCGACTGGCCATCGAAATAAAAGGCAACCAGGGTTGATCGATCAAGCTCTCGAAGCCGCTTCAATCCGCCCCAGACATGAGCGGCTTGCTCGACCGACAACGCAGCATCCAAAGGAGAGTTTCGCTCGCAATCGATGCTTCCCAAGATCTCGGGATCCTGAGTCGAAGTCGGTGGACGTCGAACAGTTCGGTTAATTGCCAACCGGACCGTAATCCGACG
>CBIHQO010000961.1:0-1901 GCA_966211735.1 uncultured Schlesneria sp. | reverse complement strand
GAGGTTGTCGATCGGGTCACCATCCACAAGCAGGAGATCGGCGAGCGCGCCTTCCTCGACCGCACCGAGCTTGCCGGGGTAGGGGTTGCGCTTCCCGGAGAGCTCCAGCAATTCGGCATTCGTGCGGGTCGCCATCGCCAGGACCTCTGCCGGTTTGAACCAACGAGAGAGCGACACCAGCATGGCTCCATGGCGCGGGGCCAACTTTGGCGAGAAGAGGATATCGGTGCCGAACGCGGTTTTGATCTTGTGCATCCGAGCCATTCGGTACGTTCTGTCGCACCCCTCGATGACGTCCTTGATCTTGGCCCGCTGGGATGAACCGGGAGGAAAAATCTCCAGGAACTCATCGGGGAACGGCTGAGCGCTCAGCCAGACGCCGCGCTCCGCCATCAGTTTCGCCGTCGGTTCGTCCATCAGGTTTCCGTGCTCGATGCACTTCACGCCAGCCTTAATAGACCGCTGAACAGCCTCGGAGGTGTAAGCATGGGTTGTCACATACGTACCCCAATTCTCGGCAGCCTCGACGGCAGCCCGCAGTTCGGCTTCCGTAAATGTCACCGCGTCCAGAGGACTGAACGGCGAGGCCACCCCACCCCCAGCGGTCAGCTTGATTTGCGTCGCGCCTAACAACAACTGTTCGCGCGCTCGGACACGAACTTCATCGGGACTGTCCGCGAGTATGAAGCCGCCGACCAGTTCCCCTCGGGAGAGTTGGCCGCCGAGAATTCGTGGCAACTCGAATGGCTGGCGAAAATCACCATGGCCAGCGGTTATTGTGATCATCGCACCCGAAGGAAAAATGCGTGGCCCGGGAACAATGCCCTCGTCGATGGCGCGCTTCAGGCCAAACGATGGGCCACCCACGTCGCGAACTGTCGTGAACCCGCGCATCAGTGTGTCCTTCGCCTCCGCCCCGGCGAGAAGATTCAAGTAGCCAGCGTCCGCTGTCATGACTTGGGCGACGCTGGGCCGCACCAGGATCGTGTGCCAGTGATTGTCGATCAGTCCGGGCATCAAGGTCCGTTTGTCGCCGTTGATGATCGTCGTGTTGGAACTCTTGTCGACAGGAATCGGCTTCGCACTGATCGTCTCGATCTTGTTCCCACGGACGAGCACATTCTGCGGCCCCGATAGCTGGTCACTCTTTCCATCGAAGATCCGAACGTTCTGGAAGAGAACAGTGTTCTCCGCCGCCGAGGCCACCGCCGCCATGAGTACCGCCACCAATTGGACGCTGATTCCGAGTCGGCTGAACATCACGATGTCTCCGTCTGGGTCGGTTTGGAGGGTCAGGATTTCTTGCGGACAAAATCCTATCGATATCAAGAAGCGACGTACAATCGGAACATAAATTTCGCGACTCGGCAGGGTGAGCCTCGGAAGAACGGAGGTCACGCCGAAAAAGGTGAGTGACTTCGGCCGTTGATCAAGTGCTGCTGGCAGTGCCTGTCAGTGGCACGCGATGGCCACCCTGGTGAGAACCACGGAGACAGAAATGAAGGGAAGAAGTGGACCACGAAGAGGATCAATTTCCACGAATTCAGAGAGGAGGAATAGTTCGGAAGGCGAGCGGCTGCGGCTACCCTGCCGATTCGACCGCGACCGGCCTCATGCAGCACGACTTTGTCGAGGGCTCCAGGATCGTGGTTCCCACTGGGGATTAGGTGGACTTTATTAACGCCCGATCAGTTGCGGAGCAATCTCTTCACGTGAAAAGCCAGATTGCCGGGACAGCGATTGTCCAGATCGATGCGCGGATAGACATGTGCCATGACGTCGGCAATGTTGTTGCAGAGAGCTGCCAGGAGATAACCTTCGCTGCCGCGTCCGTTATTGTATCGTAACCCGGCCATTCGACTGATATGGCCATCCGATGCAATCCCTCGAGAGCGTTCCTG
>CBIHQO010000960.1:0-1930 GCA_966211735.1 uncultured Schlesneria sp. | reverse complement strand
CAATTTCCGGTATTGGGCCGCGGTCAGAATCCGCTCGATCTCTTCTCGACTCTCCGCAGCCAGACCCGCCACCTGCTGACGCTTGGTCCCGTCCGAGATGGCCAGTCCTGCTCGTTGCTGCGAATGCAGACGTGCGATCACGGTCGTCAGTCGATTCGTTTGTTCCGGGTTCAGGTCCAAGTAAGAATGAACGGCTGTCTGATCGAGCAACAGGATCGTGTTGATCTCATTAATGGCCGACAGTTCAGACTGGAGCGCCGCCAGCCGTTCGCGGCTTGCTCCCAAGTCTTTTTGAATACCGCGATCGTCGCGATGCTCACTCAGTTCTTGATAATAGGCAACTGCCGCTTCCAGCAATCGTTGTCGCAAGGGAATGAGCGGCGGAAAATCGAGCATCCCTTCATCGCTCAGTTCGACAAACAAGTCGACTGCCCGCCGAGTTCGCCGGTAGTGGTCTTCTGCTTCACGGGCACGCTCACGCTCACGCTCGTTGGCTTCCTTTTCACGTTGCAATGCCGCTTTCGTATGTGCATGTTCGCGTGCGACGAACGCCGTGGTTGTGGCAAGTGCTATCAGCGCCACGACGAGAATCACGACTGTGGACAACGTCGCGGCGCGATGCCTTCTGGCCCACTTGGCCATACGATCAACCAGCGTGGGCCGCCGTGCCTGGATCGGCCGATCGTCCAGAAATCGCTGAAGATCTTCGGAAAACTCGTGAGCGGACGCGTAACGGTCGCCCGGGGATTTCGCGATCGCCTTCAGGACGATTGTCTCCAGTTCCCGCGGAATATCTTTGTCGATGGCTCTTGGCGGGCGAGGGTCCGATTCGGCCAGGCGCCGGATCAAATCATGGCGATCTTCACCGTCAAACGCCGGTACCAACGTCAGCAGTTCATAGAGTGTCACGCCCAGCGAATAGATATCGACCCGATGATCGATCACTCCTGCGGTACCAAGTGCCTGTTCGGGACTCATGTATCTCAATGTCCCAACCAGTTCACCGGTCGCAGTCAGTCCGGCGTTGTTGCGGATCAGTGCCAGTCCGAAGTCCGTCACCCACAACCGCCCATTGCTATCGAGCAGCAGATTGGCCGGCTTGATATCCCGATGAACGATCCCAAGCTGATGTGCATATTCCAGTGCATCGGCGACCTGTCGAATCAGCTTGGCAACTCGCCGATAGTAGGTTCTCCGCTGTCGTGAATGTTCTGTCGAGATCACGGTGCTCGACATGACCGCTTCCGATTCGGGCGACTGCGACTCTCGACTTGCAGCCGTCTCAGATGATCTGCCAGCTTCGGCACTGGGCTCAGGCCGATCGGACTGCGATTTCCTTCGCAATTCCCCCAGCAGTTGTGCCAGACTTTGACCGTCGATGAACTGCATCGCGTAGAAATGCACTCCACCTTCGGTGCCTACGGCATAAACAGGAACGATATTGTTGTGGTGCAGTTGCGCAGCCGCCTGGGCCTCGTTGCGAAACCGCTGTAACTGTCGCGAATCAATCGCAGCCGCGAAGGGCAGAACTTTCAGCGCCACGCGGCGTCTCAACGAGATCTGCTCGGCCTCGTAGACAACCCCCATGCCACCGTGACCCACTTCGCGCAGCAGGCGGAAGTCTCCGACCTGGCCAATATCCGCGGTCGATAGAAGCGTTGCCCGAGGCGTCATCGGCGCCGTCTGATCGTAGGCCGGATCACCCGCAGCTTGGATTCTCACTGCGGCACGCAAAGGGGCCGCGATCCCATCGAGTCGGTCGCGCGTCGCAAAAAAGTCTTTGAGTTCGTCGACGTACTCGGGATTCCGATCAAGGAGCTCGCTGCGGTCGGGATTCTCTCCACGTTCCACGGCCTCGACATAGTCCAGCAAGATCACATTCAGCCGATCCTCGCGATTCGCTGGCAACCCTTGATCAACCATGGGATTC
>CBIHQO010000959.1:0-1945 GCA_966211735.1 uncultured Schlesneria sp. | reverse complement strand
GCTCCAAGGATCAGGGGTTTTCATGGTAACTCCGAAGGGGCGATGCGTCCCACATTAATGTGGTCGCCGAAATCTACCTCACGAATGACGCGGGCGTGGCAAAAAAGGGAATCCACCGTCTCTGCTGTCATGCGGACCTTTCTCCTAATCCGGGAATACTCAACTTTCCGCCCTCATTCGCCTGCAAATTGTCCGAACTTCGCGATTTCCTGCGGTGTCAAGACCTTTGGGAAAGTGATCCTTGTGTCTCATTGCCCCCCCGAATACCATGTGTCACCTTGTGCTCGGCTGGACGGAATCGGTTGACCAGCCCCAGAGTTGTCGACCCTCGCCGTGGGGCTTGGAGCGTCGATCCTTCAGGATTGCTGCTAGCGTCTGCGGGAACGTCCGTAACCCATTGTCCAGTAAGTCTCAATAACGCCTTCAGTCTGGAAAGTTTTCGTTCGATGAAGCACGTGTTGTCCGCGATGGTGATGAACCAGCCAGGTGTTCTGGCTCATATCTCTGGGATGCTCGCGTCGCGCGCCTATAACATCGAAAGCTTGGCTGTCGGTGAGACTGAAGATCCAGCCTTCAGCCGAATTACGTTTGTTGTCACCGGCGACGACAAGGTTCTGGACCAGGTCCGCAAGCAACTCGAAAAAATCATCACAGTCGTCAAAGTGGTGGACTACCAAAGCCAGGACATCGTTGAGCGTGATTTGATGTTGATCAAGGTCACTGCGTCGGGTAGCACCCGCAGCGAAATCCGCGAAATGGTCGAGATCTTCCGCGGCAAGGTTGTCGACATTGGCGAAGGCCATCTGATCGTCGAGATTTCCGGATCCGAGAGCAAACTGACCGCATTCATCAACTTGATGCGACCATTCGGCATTATCGAGATGGTCCGAACCGGCCGAGTGGCACTGTCGAGAACGACGGCACTCTCCATTGAATCCGCTTTGCAGCCGCCGCCAGTCTACGAAGATGCCGTTGCAAACGGCTGATCCGATATGCGTTGTGAGGAAGTTCGTAGGCGTAGCCGTGACTTCCCGAGATTGACCCTGTCCACTCCTTTTTAACATCCGAGAGTCACAATGGCCGCTAAGGTTTACTACGACGACGACGCTGATCTGTCACTGCTCAAAGGCAAGACGATTGCGATCCTGGGCTACGGCAGCCAGGGACACGCTCAAGCCCAGAACCTGCGAGACAGCGGCTGCACGGTCGTTATCGGGCAGCGACCAGGCAGCAAGAATTATGATCTTGCTGTCAGCCATGGCTTCAAACCAGTCTCCCTGGCCGAAGCAACCAAGCAAGCGGATCTCGTCAACATTCTGCTGCCAGACGAAGTTCAAGGCGACGCCTATCGCAACGACATCAAGCCGAACCTGAAGCCTGGCGCGTTGTTGATGTGTTCGCACGGTTTCAATCTGCACTTTGGACAAGTCATTCCACCGGAAGGTGTCGATTGCGCGCTGGTCGCCCCCAAGGGCCCTGGCCATCTGGTCCGCAGCGAATATGAAAAAGGCGGCGGCGTTCCCAGCCTGATCGCTTTGAGCCCCGGCGCTTCCGATAAGAGCCGTCAGTTGGCCTTGGCCTATGCGAAGGGGATCGGCGGCACTCGCGGTGGCGTCATCGAAACGACGATCGCCGAAGAAACTGAGACCGACCTGTTCGGCGAACAGGTTGTGCTGTGCGGTGGTGTCAGCGCTCTGATCAAGGCCGCCTTCGAAGTCTTGGTCGAAGCCGGATATCAGCCAGAAATGGCCTACTTCGAGTGTATGCACGAATTGAAGCTGATCGTCGACCTGTTCTATCAGGGCGGTCTGAACTACATGCGATACAGCGTGTCCAATACCGCTGAATTCGGCGATTACACCCGCGGTCCTCGAATCGTCACCGAGCAGACCAAGGCCGAAATGAAGAAGATCCTGCACGAAATCCAGACCGGCCAATTCGCCAA
>CBIHQO010000958.1:0-1953 GCA_966211735.1 uncultured Schlesneria sp. | reverse complement strand
TGAAGCTTTCGAAAGAAAGGACTATGATGAGGCTACGCGTCATTTGGATGTTGCTTTACGTCAGCAGGGGTTGAATGCTGACTTGGCCGCAGAGGCGCTGATGATGCGTGCCAAATCCAACATTCAACTCGGCCGAGCAACGGAGGCTCTGCGCGACCTGGACGAAGTCAGCAAAGGGCCTGCTCCCCGAGAAGATGTGCTGGCGACCAGAGGCGACGTCGCAATATTGCAAGGAGATCTCGAAGAAGCACGACGCTTGTATTCGAAGGCGCAAAAGTTGAATCCGGCTGTTAAATTACCCAAAACATTGTGAGGCCAGGTTTGTCTGGCATAGGACAGCACATAGGAATTTCAATGCAAGCAAAGATTGCGTTTCTGGCGATCGTCCTCTCCGTCCAGACTTGCTTTGCCTGGTCCGAAGGGGGACATCATCTGATTGCTGTGATGGCCTTCGAGACACTGTCACTCGATCAACAACACGAACTGGCGACGATTTTGAAATCGCATCCGCGTTTCGTCGATGACTTCAAACCACCAGAGAAAATCACCGAGCCGGCAGAGATTCAGCGCTGGCTCGTGGGGCGAGCTGGCTACTGGCCCGATGTGGCGAGATCTCAACCCACATTTACGCGGCCCAATTGGCACTACCAGCTTGGCGCAGCATTGGTGGTTGGAGAACCCGTGAATGTGCCAGCAAGGCCAGGACCTCTCCCCGCAGATGCGACGATGGAGACCGGAAGCCTTCATATTGCTCAGGCAATACAATTGTGCCGATCTGTTCTGAGAGACAAGACCAGACCTAACTCTGAACGTGCATTAGCCATCTGCTGGCTGATGCACCTGGTGGGCGATGCCCATCAACCTTGTCACGCCGGCAGCCTCTACTACGCAAAAGTCTTCCCGGAAGGGGATCGTGGCGCGAACTCCATTCCAACGAAGCAATCGAAAAACTTACATGCCCTTTGGGACGGGTTGCTGGGCCCGCTGTTCGACGCGGGCGACGTTCAACGGAGAGAACGGTCCATTGTCGCTGACCGTGCGATCTGGCAACAGGCACAGGTGGCTGCCAGATCGAGTGATGGCCTTGATCCGCTTCACTGGTTGAGCGAGAGCGCGGAACTTGGCCGCACGCACGTCTATACGAAGGAGATTATGACTCCGATTGAGGCCGTCTCTCGGGGGAAGGTCTCCGCCGTTGAAGAAATCGACCTTCCCGAAAGTTACCTGCAGGCGGCTGGAAAAATCGCTCGGAAACGCGCCGCGTTTTCTGCGTGTCGACTAGCCGCCATCCTGGCCGAAGACTTGTAGCGCCCCTCCCGAACGATAAATCTCAAATGAATCCCGTCGGCTGAAAGACTTCTCCGATCACTTCGGCCGACGGAATTTCTAGCCATTTGTCGAGGATCGCTGCATAAACAGAACGGAAATCGATCTTGTATTTCAGATCACCATCCGTGAGATCGGTCAGACTCGGATGAGTACCATGGAGCCCGCCCTTTCCAGTGGGCGTTAGCGCAAACAGCATCGAAGCGGCACCGTGATCCGTTCCCAGGCTTCCATTCTCAGCGACGCGCCGGCCGAATTCCGAGTAAGTGGCCAACATGACTCGATCGGATAACTTGTGCTCGACCAGATCTTGCTCAAACGCGCGAATTGCTCCGGACAATTCAGCCATCAATGCCGCGTGGCCGGGTTGCTGCTGTGAGTGAGTATCGAATCCGTCGAGTGAGACAACAAACATCCGGGCAGGCAGATCCGCAGTGAGCATTTGAGCGACCAGCTTCAATCGATTCGCCAGTCCAGTGCTCGGGTAATTGACCGTTGTACGATAGGTCGCTGAAAGACTCTTCAGTCGTTCGGCACTGGTCAATGCCGTTGTCGTCGCACGCCGCAAGAAATCGAGTTCTCCAGAAGCCGGATCAGCGACAAGCTGTTTGATCTTCGTCCGAATTC
>CBIHQO010000957.1:0-1976 GCA_966211735.1 uncultured Schlesneria sp. | reverse complement strand
TGCAACTTGCGTTCATCGAGATATCGCGTCGTGAATGCATCTTCGCAGAACATGCGAGACCATTCTTCGGTCAATCCCGAATCAAGGACACTCCGACGGACCACCATCGAGCCGCCCCATGGCGTTCGCGAAATATGAATGACAGATGCCGCGAGGATATTCCAGTAGCAGCGCATCCGCGTCGCCAGCGATCGGTCTTGCGGTGCAAACCAACGAATACCCGTCGAGCAAGCGACTTGTGGGTCCGCCAGCGGCGCAACGAGTTCTCGCAACCAGGTCGGGTGCGTTACGGCATCGGCATCGACGAGCGCGACAACTTCAATGTCCGCCGGCAAACTGTTGATCGATTGAATGACCGCGCTGTTCTTCAAGCTGCAGGTCGAACTCCGCTCGCGCAGAATTGAGACAACAAGTCGTTCGGCGTTTCCTTCGGCGCGGATCGAACGGATCGATTCCCACGCCGGATCGGATTCGGAATCGATCACGATTTTTACGATGAAATCAGGATAGTCCTGCGCCAGAAGGTTACGCAGGCAACTTGTCAGGAACGGATCATTCCCTCGAAGTGACAGCAGGACCGCCGCCTTTGGCATGGGTGTAGACCCGGGCCAGGGGGCGACCGGTTGCAGATAGCGATTTCGAAGCTGACGAATCAGCCAACCTTGTGCGAATGCGACAGAAATCGTGCCGAACAGAACGAGCAGGATGACGGGGGTCATGGGATGTCGCTTGTCTTTGAGACGCTTCAATTCGCGAAGGGATAGTGCGGCCGGGCGATGCAGGCCGTCGGAAATATGTTGTCGGCAAGTCACCCGCCAAATGCCTCTAACGTTTCCGTAATGAAGGCAAACTTTGGGTCGCTGCTGTGCAACAGGAAGGGCATAACGACTGAACCAGCCCGAATCAAAACTCAGGTGGCTAAAGCGTTGTCGTTGCTGCACCGCGCAGCATTCGGCGGATCATCCAGACTTCGATGGCCATCATCGCCAGGAAGCCGTAAATCAAGATCCACCAGACCTCGGTGCGTGAAGATTCGGCAAAGACGCGCGTTTCCAGCTCAAGAAGATCCTTGGTAAAGTTCAGCCGCTTGTCGCCCGCCAACCGCTTGCGCTGCTCGTCAGTCAGCAGAGTCAGGTCTGATTCACCGCGATCAAAATTGACGACGAAGTGATCGTCGGTCGGCTGCGGTTTTCCATCGGCTGTTTTGCGGGTAAATCGATACACCCCCGGCAGCCGTACGTCCGTTAGAATCGCTCCAGGTTGCAGTTCGTCATAAATACGATCTGCCGCAAAGTGCTGGTTTCCAGGCCCGACGAACTCGTAATCTTCGACCTTCAGTTCCGGGGCCACGTTCAAAACCAGTGGAACTCCGACTTCGACATTGCGATTTGTTGAGGTCGACGCCATCGAAAACAGGAGTTCGTGCAACCAGGGAACAAAGTCGGTTTTCGCAGGCAGCGTGTTCCAGTCGGCATCCAATGTCGACGTTAAAACCGCTGTCATTCCGCGGCCATAACGTCGGGTCACCTGCCACGGATCGCCGTTCGTCAACTTTGCGATCACCAACGGCGATCCCACTTCGGCCACCACGTTACGCTTTCGTTGATGACCTTCCCGCGCGTCTTCGAGCGGAACGCCCACGCGGGGTGACAAAGGAGACACCTTCCACCATTTCGAGAACCGCGCATCGGTCAACGTCCCTCCCTTGTCAGCTCGAAACTCGCGCAGCCAGGGTAATTCCAGGCTGTTGCCTGCGACACGGACCCCTTGCGATTCTTTGTTTGGCTCGGTCGCGACTTCGATCAGCTTAACCGGAAATAGCGCGGCAGCAGGCGCATCGGGATCAATGGAGTACCCGTCTTTGGGAACTTGATCACCCAATGTAAACAACAAGCCACGCCCACTGGCGACGGATTTCTCCAGCAGCACCAATGTTTCGGCCGGGAGTGATGCGACATTGGCCAGCACGATCACAG
>CBIHQO010000956.1:0-1993 GCA_966211735.1 uncultured Schlesneria sp. | reverse complement strand
TGGAGAAGTGAAGAAGGTGGGCGGCAATGTGATGGTCTCACTCGATACGTGTCGGCAAGCCGTGTCGGACCATGATTTCAGAACCTTCGGCGACGAATGCCGATGTGGGAGCGCGACTGAGGAGTTCGACGAAGTCCGTTCCGTAGAGTGTGGCGACATCACCAGTGAAGCGGCTTTGATTGGCGGGCCAGACTCGCCAGGCGGGATGTTCCACCTGGTACTCCAATGTTGAACCATCGCGCTGTGCCGCATAACCCCAGTAGTGTTCGGTGATGAATTCGGCTTCGGATCCGTTCGCCAGCGGAATCGGTTCGCCGCTGATCTGGGCCGAGAGTTCATGCCAGCGATTGGCCCACTTCCAGGAGTAACTGACGGATCCCTGTTGCCCGTTCGTGGCGGTCGGCAGTTCGATCATGCTTTTCATCGGCAGCGCGACATACTGCTCGTTGTACGCCCAGCGAGCGACCAACGCGATCGCCAGGCGGGGGACGATCTCCTTCACGAAGACGACTCCGCGTCGCCATTCGCCACCCGATTTGTGTCGCACGTAGAACCGCAGGTTGACTTCATCGAAGTTGATATGAAGCGGGACGCGGCGACCCAGGACTCGGGTTTCGAGAAAGCGAAAGCCGACCAGGCTGACGTAGGTCTTGTCGTTCCAGAAGTCGAGTTCGGTCCCCTTGGGGAGCCGCTTCTGCAAGATCGCCGGATCGATCTGGTAATTCAGCATCACCAGATTTCGCCACTGGGCGGTGAGGAAGGCGGCGGGTATCAGTGGCATGAGTCAGGCCCGAACGACAGTCGAATAAATCTTGCTGCAGGATCATAGTCGCACCGGAAAGACCTGGACGGCTTTGATCGCAGGACGATCACCCAGCATCACGCCCAGACTTGGAGCCCAGTCGGCAACCTGTTGTCGTTTGGCGTCATTGACCGGGACGAATGAGGCGGCGTCGGGCAGTGGCAGTGTCGGGCCGAGCAAGCCGGCGGTCTGGAGCTTGGCGAACGTATCGGGATGAGCGAAGTCCGTGTATCCGTAGCTGCCTGGTTCGCGATAGCGCAGGATTTCGGACCAGTTCACCAGCACGTGCGTGATCCCGCGCTGACGCAGCCACTCGCGAGATTCTTCCGGTGATTTGTCGGCGAAGCACTGCTCGAACAGCGAGCGATCAAACACCGTGTTGTAGACGTACGGGAACTTCGCGTGGAACAAGGCGGCTTCCCCGACGCACAGCACCTTGAAGTTCGCTGGCAATCGTCCGGCCGCGAATTCATCGTTCAGCCAGCGCTGGGAGGGGGAGACGACCAGGTTCTCGGCGGCGCGCAGATCGGTTCGTCCGGCATTGAAGCCGCCGATGTTCTGCATGATCCAGATGTTGAACGCCAGGCTGGCTGCGATGAGGACACCGCCGCACCAGCGGCCGGGCGTCCGAGTCCAGAGCCAGCTCGCTCCGCAGCCTGCCAGCAGTGCGACGACCGGAAACATGGGGACGTAAAAGCGATCGATGTGATGCGTGAATAAGAACCAGGTCAGGAACTGCCAGCCGACGAACGCCCAGACTAGCCAGACTTTGCGTCGCCAGACGGCGAGCAACGCAATCGGTGCGAAGGCAAACATCAGCACACTGTGCCAATCATTGTTGGCGACGACATCGGTCAGCTTCACGGGCCAATCCCAGATCCAATCTGACAGGCTGCCGTAGTGACTGGAATGTCCGCGTTTCCATTGTTCGTTCATAGCGGCATCGCGACCGTTACCGCCGAAGATCGAGTAGGCGAGTGGATAGACCGGGTTGCCGGTTTCGAGCGTGTTCTTCAACAGCCACGGACCGATTGCGATGAGAACTCCTGCTGCGAACGCGACCCCGGCCTGAATCAGTCTTCGGAGATCTGCGGTCTTGAGCGAACGACGTGCGGTTACGCTGGCGAGTAGCAAGCCGACGGGGATGATCACCGAGATGAGCCCCGTGTACGTGCAGGCCATGGCACTGCC
>CBIHQO010000955.1:0-1996 GCA_966211735.1 uncultured Schlesneria sp. | reverse complement strand
ACTGAGTCACGTACGCACAGGCGGCGAAATCGCTACCGCCTTTTCATCGGTGTTCATCCGTGGCTAAAACTCTTCTTAGCCGATGAATTCCAAATCAACCGGATGCGGAATGATCTTGGCATCGTAAGCGCGCTTCAACAGCAGCGCCACGGCTTCGCGTCCCCGGGCTCCGAAGTCCAACGTCCAATCGTTCACATACATGCCAACAAACTTGTCGGCCTGGCTGCGATCCAGATCACGCCCGAATTGCAGAGCGTACGCCAGCGCCTCGGCACGATGGCTCAGCGCGTACTGAATGCTTTGCTTCAGCAGCACGGTGACCTCTTCCATCGCCTTCTGGCCCAAATCGCGGCGAATGGCATTTCCACCCAGCGGCAATGGCAAACCCGTGTCTTCCATCCACCACTTACCCAGATCAACGATCAGGTGCAGTCCGTCATTCTGATAGGTGAGTTGCCCTTCGTGGATGATCAGCCCCGCGTCAACCTTGCCGGCGGCGGTGACGGCCAGAATCTCGTCGAACGGATAGACGACGGGAATAAAATCATCTCCCAACGCCAGCTTCAGCGCCAGAAACGCCGTCGTCAGCTTGCCGGGAACGGCAATCGTCTTACCGCGGAAATCGCTCAAACTTCCCGGCTGCTTGGCAACAATCATCGGACCATAGTTGTCGCCCATACTGGCACCGCACGCACACAAGGCGTACTTGTCGGTGACATAGGCGTATCCATGCAGACTGACCGCGGTCAGCTCCAGTTCGCCGCGAAACGCTCGGTCGTTCAGCGTCTGGATATCCTGCAACTCATGAGTGAACTGATACGATCCCGTGTCAATCTTGTTGTTCGCCAGGGCGTGGAACATGAACGCATCATCGGGATCAGGGCTGTGGCCAACGCGGATTAGCATGATTCGGTGAATTCAATAGAGTTCGGAGGCGGTATTCGACACATCGCATGGTTGCGAGCTGGAAACTGAGGCATCATAGTCGGCACTCGACCGGTTGACTACACGCCCGCAACGTTCCGCCAGGTTGAACAGACTTCTTTGATACTTCGCTGCCGCTGCGAGATTTTTGCCAGTCCCATCTAAAACACGCTATCTCCCCATGAGCCTGCTGACCGTCACCGATCTCGTCCGCCAGTTTGATGTCGAACCCGTCTTAAATCGGGCGACGTTCGACGTGCGCCTCGGGGACCGAATCGGCTTGGTCGGACCCAACGGGGCCGGCAAGACCACACTGCTTAGAATCCTGGTCGGCCTGGATCATCCCGATTCCGGCCAGATCCAGATCGCGTCGAGTTCCGACATTGTCCTACTCGAACAGCATCCCGATTTCGCGGCGGGGCGAACGCTGATTCAAGAGGCTCGCGAGGGACTGGCTACGATCTATCAGCTGCAGCGCGAATCCGACGAGATCGCGCATCAGATGGCAGGACTTGCTGACTCCCCCGAATCACAGCGTCTTCACAAACGCTACGATTTTGTTCAGCATGAACTGCAGCGGCTCAATGGATTCCAGGTCGATCACCGCATCGACGAAGTGCTGCAAGGCTTGGGGTTCGACAAGTCACAATACGACCAACCGCTCACAACACTCAGCGGCGGGCAGCAGAATCGCGTCCTGCTCGCTCGCATGCTGCTGCGAGCCCCCGAGTTAATGCTGCTCGATGAACCGACCAACCATCTCGACATTGCCGCGACCCAGTGGCTCGAGCAGTTCCTGATCGACTCCGGTCGCACCATGATTGTCGTCAGTCACGATCGATATTTTCTTGATCGAATCTGCACGCGCATCCTCGAACAACACCGCGGCAAACTCACCGATTACCCCGGCAACTTCTCGAAGTACTGGCAACTGCGTCACGAACGGCAGGCCGTCTCGCAAAAGACCTTCGAGAAACAGCAGGAGTACATCGAAAAGACCGAGGAATTCATCCGCAGAAACAAATCCGGGCAACTCTCCAAGCAAGCCAAAGACCGCGAACAAAAACTGGCG
>CBIHQO010000954.1:0-2003 GCA_966211735.1 uncultured Schlesneria sp. | reverse complement strand
ACCCGAACAACATTCGGATCTGCCTGGAATACCTCAAAGAGAACGATCCCAACTATCCTGTCATTGTCGATGCGGGGGTGGGGACGGCGAGTGATGTCGCGTTTGCAATGGAACTGGGTTGCGATGGCGTGCTGCTGAATACGGCGATTGCCTCTGCTCAAGATCCAAAGGCCATGGCCGAAGCCATGAAGCTGGCCTGCCGAGCGGGGCACCTCGCTGCCGGAGCGGGCCGCATACCGCGTAAGCTGTATGCCACTGCCAGCAGTCCGGAAATCGGATTGATTTCGCCTGGCATTCGGTGACACGCGCCAGTTCAACCATGCAGATCTAGAAGAGAGCGGAGCGGCTCGGTTGTCGTTTGTTGCAGACAACAGCCGCGGAAGGCATGGAAGCCGCATGTCAATCCGAACCGTAGGAGGAAGCACGGCGAGAACGTCAATGACTCGCCGTTAAAATCGTGCTGATGTATGTCAATCGGTGGCTAATTATTCTTCGCTTTCGCGGCTTCATCAGAACCGGTCTGGCAGTTGTGCTATGAGTTCAGAACCGTTATCTCAATGGCCACGAATATGACAGATGTGAGCTAAGATTCGTTCGTCTTAGTTCGGCAGGGCCACTTTCTCAGCGAAGTCTGCTTCAGCACTTAAGCCGCCATGATCGACCGACTGGCTCGTATTGTATTTCGATTCCGGTACGCCGTCTGGGCGGTGGTGCTGCCGTTGATCGCACTGTCGTGGATTTTTGTGCCACCTGTGCAGTTCGACCAGACGATTGAGGGCTTTTTTCCGCACGACCATCCTGCTCTGCTGAGCTATGAGAAGTCGAAACGCGCCTTCGGTGGCGATCAGATCGTTTTCGTCGCGTATGACGACAATGAGCTTTGGACGCCTGAAGGTATGGATCGCGTTCGAACTCTTGCCGATCGAATTGCCGAGCAAGTGCCGGGAATTGAACGAGTAGACGCCGTCGATCAGATGCCTGTTCCCTGGCTGGTGGATGATGCCGTCGCTGCGGCATCCGGATCGTTCTCGTTCCTGGGTCTGTATCGCATGGTGGCCGGTCGCGCGACTGTGTCGACAGTCGTTCGATCCAACATGGATGACCCGGAAGCACTCGATGAATTTCGTGAGCGGATCAGCAATCATCCCTTGTTTAATGGTTTGCTCGTCGATGGCAAGGGGCGAACGACGGCCATTCTCGTACGACTAGACGCTTCAGCCGAAGCGGATCGACGCCCGGCGGTTATCGCCTTGCGTCGGGTGTCAGATCAGTTTGCTCGTGAGAACAACTTGGATCACGTTGCTGTGGCCGGACCACCAGTGCTGGTCGTAGACGGCTTCGTCAGTCTCGATCGCGATAACCAAACTCTGGGTGTCGTCGCGATGATCTTGATGACGGTCACGATGCTGATCGCCGTTCGGAATCCTGCATGGGCGCTATTATCTTTGATCGCAGGGTGGGCTACTTGGGAGCTTACGCGAATCTGTATCACGATCTTCAATTTGAAGTTGTCGTTGTCGGCAGGACCGATCGTGGCCCAGACTGTCGTGCTGTGTATGCCTGCGGCCAGTCACTTGGCAGTGCGGTTCTTTTCGATCCTGCATACCGGCCTGTCGCGTTCTGAAACCGCACATCAAACACTGACCGTGATGTTCCCTCCGGTGGCCTGGTGTGCGATTGCCTCGGCTTCTGGCTATCTCGCCACGTGGGCCGCAACAACTGTTCAACCAGTGGCGCAACTGGGGATTACCATGTTTGCCTGCAACATCATCGCCGGTGCGCTGGTGTGGATGCTGGCGGCCGGTGCGATGACGATTCGACTTCGCCGCAACCCGGCGGAAGCCGCCAACGTCGAACAGGGAACAGCGGCCGTGGCCGAAGGGGTGGGCAAAATGACGGGTTGGGTGCTGACTCATCCCCGCACGACGCTGCTGCTATTTGTTGTTCCCGTATTGCTTGCATCCGTTGGAATGATGTGGCTTCAGTTTGAATCCAACTACATC
>CBIHQO010000953.1:0-2074 GCA_966211735.1 uncultured Schlesneria sp. | reverse complement strand
TTCGCCAAGTTCTGGTTAACGTGCGCGTCCGACGGTCAATGTGTGGGACGCGACCTCGTCATTGCGGACAAGGATCTGGTTGAGCTACATACCTGATCCAAGCGAAACGTTACTATTCGCTTGTTGCCGCAGATTCCATCAAGGATGTGAGTTGTGAGACAGATTGGATCGATTGAAGATCGTCAACAGGCCGAACGCTTCGTGGCGTATCTGATTGGCAAGAGAATTCCCTGTTCGTTCGATGGCGGCGACTCGTCCTGGAGGATTTGGATTCAGGAAGAAGATGATGTCGCGACCGCAAAAACAGAACTGGACCAGTTCCGCGCTGACCCCAACCACGAACGCTATCAAAAGGCGATCGCACAAGCCGAGATTGTGCTGCGCGAAAAATTGCAGCAAGCCAAAGAGATCAGTCGGCGGACGATTGATTTAAGGGACCGGTGGACTCGGCCAACGATCTATCAAGGTCCCGCGACTTTTGCACTGATGGCCCTGATGGTGGCAGTAGGAGTTTTGACCGGACTGGATCCGGCCAAGCACGAAGAGCTGACGCGGCGACTGATTTTTTCGAATTACCTAACGATGAGAGAAATCTGGTCAGGCGAAGTCTGGCGTCTCGTCTCACCGATTTTCCTGCACTTCGGAATCTTTCACTTCCTGTTCAATATCATGGCGCTGCGTGACCTGGGTTTGCTGGTGGAATCGCGAATTGGAACTCCTAAGTTCACCGCGATGGTCCTCATCATTGCAGTCGTCTCGAATTACGCTCAATTCGCAATGGGCCAGGGGATCTTTGGTGGAATGTCGGGCGTGGTCTATGGGCTGTTCGGGTACGCCTGGATTCGCGGGCGATTGGAACCGAGCAGCGGCCTATCGATCCCCCAAACGGCAGTCACCTATATTATCGGCTGGTTTTTCCTGTGCATCTTCATCATCCCCAATGTTGCCAACTGGGCGCACGGAGGGGGACTGGTCGCAGGAGCCGCATTGGGTGCCATCAAACCGGCGTTGAATGCGCTACGGCGGCGATAGGCAACAACCTTTATGGACCAACCAGTTGCATCACGGCCTGCCACTCGGCGGCCGTCACGGGCTGAATCGAAAGTCGCATCCCACGCTTTAAGACGAGCATCCCGGCAGTCGTAGGTTCCTGTTGGAGCTGCTCGCGCGTGATCGGAGTGTCGAACTTCTGCATCAACTTCACGTCGACCATGATCCAGCGCGGGTTGTCCGGATCACTCTTCGGATCGTAGTACTTGCTCTTGGGATCGAACGCCGTGCGGTCCGGGTATCCGGCTCGCACGACTTCCATCGTGCCAAAGATCCCCAACGGTTCTTCGCGACTGTGATAAAAAAACACGTAATCGCCGACGCTGACATCATCTCGCAGAAAATTGCGAGCCTGATAGTTTCGCACGCCATCCCACGGAGCGGTCTGCTGCGGGGCTTTCGCCAGGGTTTCGATACCAAACGCAGACGGTTCGGACTTGAACAGCCAATAACGGCGAGTGCTGGCCGAACTTGAAGCTTTCTTCTTCATCTGCACCTCTTTATCAATCCCATAGAAATGAGACTGATAGGACCGAGAGGACTTAAGTTCATCATTACTTCGTAGTCGTTCTGGCTTTTATCCGTGGTTTATCCGTGGCCAATCATCTTCGCCTTGATCCAATCAAACTCGGCTTTGACGACGCTTCAGCGCGGCAGCGATGAATCCATCGAACAGCGGGTGAGTCATGTTCGGCTTGGATTTGAATTCGGGATGGAACTGCACGGCCACAAACCAGGGATGCGTTGGCAACTCGATCGCTTCGACCAGCGTCCCATTCGGGCTCAGACCGCTCAGCGACATCCCCGCGTCGGCGAATCGGTCACGATATTCGGGATTGAATTCATAGCGGTGGCGATGACGCTCGGAAATCTCCGACGTTTTGTAGCTTTTGGCGAGCAGTGATCCTTCCTTCAGCACGCAAGGTTGAGCCCCCAACCGCATCGTGCCACCCTTTTCGTTGTTCGTTAGCTGATCTTCCAGCAGACAGATCACAGGGTCGCTCGATTCCGTATAGAATTACGT
>CBIHQO010000952.1:0-2106 GCA_966211735.1 uncultured Schlesneria sp. | reverse complement strand
ATCTTCACCCGTCTTCGTGAGCAAGGTCTACTGGAAAAACATGGGCATCAATATGGTTTAGCCGCTTCCGCAACCAAGCGGCAGGGGTTATCGATTCTCGGTTCGATTGCGGCCGGGCAACCGATTGAAGCTATCGAGCATTCAGAACCGGATGAGCAAATCGACCTGGGCGAAGCCTACGATCCAGATCGGCACTTCGGCCTGCGCGTGAAGGGCGAATCCATGATCGAGGCTCTGATCGGTGATGGTGATATCGCGATTATCCGGCGACAAGAGACCTGTCGTGATGGCGAAATCGTTGCCGCCATTATCGATGGTGAAGCGACATTAAAGCGTTTCTTTCGCCGCAAAGATCACGTATTGCTGAAACCTGAGAATTCGCGATTCAAACCCATAAAAGTGAAAGAGGTTGAAATCCGTGGTGTCTTGGTTGGGGTCTTACGGAGATACTCCTGATGACCTCTCCAATACTCGCCGAGCTATCAGCTCGTCTGCGCCAGCTTGAACGTTCACGCGTTCGCCTGGTGCCTGGTATCTCTGAGCCCTCCTCCACAGCAACTGGCCTGCATCGATTGCTACCCAACATCTCTTCATTTCGTGGAGGGTTAGTGGAATGGTTGTCTGACATGAAAGGAGCCGGTCGCCTGAGTCTTGCGGTTTTGGCCAGTCAGCCAGCGGTCGGGAATGACTTTTGGATTTTTGTCGATGGTCGGTCTCAATTGCATCTGGCGGGTCTGGCGGCACTTTCATTGGATCTGCAACGCCTGGTTCTTGTCAGACCTCAACGATCAGCCGATGCACTGTGGGTCGTTGAACAAGCATTGCGAACACGAGGTGTGGGTGCAGTCGTCTGCGAGTTCGATTGCCTTTCAACAACGTCGTTTCGTCGACTGCAACTGGCCGCTGAAACAGGAGGAACACTGGGCATTCTGTTGCGGCCAGCGCGAGCTCAGCATCAGCCGTCATGGGCGGAATACCGCATCCTTGTGCGTCCCTTGGCGACATCAGAATCAAGCGATCCGTGGCAGCCGCGGAGGCGGTTGCAAGTGGAACTGTTGCGAGCCAGAAAAGAATTGATGGCTGCGGCGAAATTGATCTTCGTGGAACTGCAAGATGCAGACGGTCGCGTGTGTCTGGTTTCCGGATTGGCCTCTGCAGCGCCTGCGGCACGAGCAACCCCAGCTTAAATCGCGTCCGGTGGTTGTGTACTCCACAACCGGTCGCGGGAAGCGGGTCATCGCGGTTTCAGATCTCCCTTTTCAGCAAGGGGTCAGAAGAGGAATGCCCCTCGCCGAAGCTGAAACTTTGATGGATTGTAGTCTCGTTTCTCGCAAGACCAAGACAGCCGCTCGTGAACCGCACTTTCAGACACTCGATCCAACAGCAGATACTGAAATGCTGCGGCAACTGGCAATTGACTGTGAATGTTTTACCCCGCTGTTCGGCATCGAAGACGCAGAATCACCGGAGTCCCTACTACTTGATGTCACCGGTTGCCTGCATTTGTTTGGTGGCAGCCAAGACTTGGCAATGCGCCTTGCAGAAGCATTCCAAGATCGCGGATTTCGAGTTCGCGTTGCGATAGCAGCCACAATCGGAGCCGCCTGGGCTGCCGCTCATTTCATTGCGAAGCATCAGTCGCCAATGGTCGTGCCATCATCACAGTTGTCTACCGTATTGCCTCCCCTGCCTCTCGAAGCCCTGCGACTCACGGTCAACGTTCTCAGCATTTTGGAGGAACTAGGGCTCCGTACAATCTCGCAAGTCCAGACCTTGCCACGAGCCAGTATTCCTTCGCGATTTGGACCGCTGTTGCTGAAGCGACTCGATCAAGCCTTTGGTGACGAGCCCGAATTCTTTGTGGCCCAGAAACCTCGCGAACTATTCGCTGTGCATTGGGAAGGTGAATTTCCCATCAAGAGTCGCGAAGTATTGCATGCCGTCAGCCAGGAATTAATTGAAGACCTTTTGAGTAGGCTCACAAAGCGTCGCGAAGGACTACGGCAGTTACGATGCGTACTTCGCGACTGCAGCAGGCGATCATACGAATTCCACATTGGATTCACAGTCCCGACGGATCATGCCCGGCACACTTTTGAGATGCTT
>CBIHQO010000951.1:0-2117 GCA_966211735.1 uncultured Schlesneria sp. | reverse complement strand
GTGGTTGTGGGAAGTGGCTCGAAAAACGTGGGCGTATTTTCACACGTATGTCGGCCCGGAAGATCACTATCTGCCGCCCGATAACATCCAGGACACGACCGAGATCAAGGTGGCTCATCGAATCTCTCCGACAAACGAAGGGTTGTTCCTGGTGTCGGCACTCGCAGCGCATGATCTGGGCTTGATTGGGCTGCAGCCACTCGCAGATCTGGTGACTGCCAATCTCGATACGTGGGAAAAACTGCCTCAGCACCGCGGCCACCACTTTAACTGGTACGACACCCAAACGTTGCAGCCATTGACCCCGCGCTACGTTTCGACGGTCGACAGCGGCAACCTGCTCGCCTGCCTGTTGACTGTACAACAGGGATTCAAAGACCTGGCCGCGCGAAAGCGTGGTCCATTGCGTGAACAATTGCAGCAAATCTCCAAGCGTTGCGGACGCATGGCTCAGGCGATGGAGTTTCGATTCCTGTTCGATCCAAAACGAAAGCTGTTCCATATCGGTATGAATTTCGAAACGCAGAAGTTGGACGCGGCGCACTATGACTTGCTCGCATCAGAAGCGCGACTGGCGAGCTACGTCGCGATCGCGAAGGGGAACGTCGATCATCACCATTGGTTCCATTTGGGCCGTCGCATGACCAAGGTGGGTGATCAGCCCTGTCTGCGTTCCTGGAGCGGCAGCATGTTCGAATATCTGATGCCAACCCTGTTCATCCCGACAATAGAGAACTCGCTATTAGATGGGACCTGCCGCGCCGCGGTGAAGCGCCAGATCGAATTCGGCCGTGAACACGGTGTTCCCTGGGGAATCTCGGAATCATCGTTCGCCGAATTCAACGACAGCGGCGACTTCGGCTATCAGGCATTTGGCATCCCGTCATTGGGAGCCCAGGCGGGACTCGACCGCGATCTGGTCATTGCCCCCTACGCGTCCGCTCTTGCGTTGGGGGTTGATGCGAGCGAAGCGGCGAAGAACCTGCAAGAGCTGGCCGAGATCGGAGCCTTGGGGCGATGGGGATTTGTGGACGCCGTCGACTACACTCCGCGACGCCAACGCGATGGACAAAAGTTCAGTGTTGTCCCGTGTTACATGGCACATCATCAAGGGATGACGATGGCAGCCCTGGCGAATTGTCTGCGTGACAATTGCATGATTCACCGCTTCCGATCTCACCCGGCTGTTCATGCCGTGGAATTAATTCTGGAAGAACGCATTCCGGACGAAGTCCCCGACGAACCTGTCATGGCAGCGACACCCGCCACCGGGCCCGCAGCGGCCCCAACCGAGACCGCACCCGCTGAAAACAACAGCGATCAGACGCAGGAACCACTCGCCCCCGCGTTAAATCCAGAGACGATGCCAGAAATGGCCAATAGTCTGGCGATGCGTTCGGCGATTTCCTCCGATGACGTTCAACGCAATGCTGCCGAATAAATTCATGTGACAGGGCTTGATGTATGACCAGCACTAGTGCCGAAGCCCCAGAGTCGTTCTGGAGCGAATTGGTTGTGATTTGCCGCCGGATGGGGCAGGTCTGGAATCTGCTGCCGAAAGGTCAACGCTGGCCACTGGTCGCGGCAGTGCTACTGATGTTCGTCGGCGGGGCCTCCAACACAATCATCCCGGTCCTCATGGGTCGGATGGTCAACGTCGTGAAAGATGCCTCGCCACATGGCAGCGGGATTGCTCTCCCCGATCTAAGTCACATCGCGACAATGACCGGTTGGTACCTCGGGTTGATCGGGCTGGCTTACGTCCTGCGCGAAGCATTGCAGATTGGACGACGCTATCTGGTCGAACAGACCTGTACCAGGCTGCAGCAACATCTGTTCATTGATGTTGTCTCGCACCTGCTGATGGCGGACTTGGCCACGACATCGCAGGACAAGGTGGGGGCCATCCACGGCCGAATGCAGCGCAGCGTCGGCGGTAGCGTTCGCTTCCTGCGAGTCGGCTTTCTCGACTTTCTGCCAGCGATCTTCAGCGGCGGCCTCGCCCTGGCGACCGTGACTGCTCAACAACCTTGGCTCGGACTGGCGATGGCGGGGATCATTCCGATCTCGCTGTTCATTACGATCCGACAGCTGGCCTCTCAAAAAGGGGTGCGACT
>CBIHQO010000950.1:0-2122 GCA_966211735.1 uncultured Schlesneria sp. | reverse complement strand
GCGTTTCGGCGGGGTCAGGAGACCCGCGCCGAACAGGGGATTTCCAGTTATGATCCGCGGACCTTCATTCCTCGTTTCCATCAAAGGGTACAGTCGAGACTAAACTCGTCATCTCCCACTTGGAGACCCTCATGGCCAAATCCAAAAAACCGAAGCCGCCGAAGGCCTTGGGAGTTGGCTGCGCCATTCTATTCGCGATTCCCTTCGCATCGGTCGGCCTCTTC
Source organism: uncultured Schlesneria sp. (assembly GCA_966211735.1). Taxonomy (GTDB): domain Bacteria; phylum Planctomycetota; class Planctomycetia; order Planctomycetales; family Planctomycetaceae; genus Schlesneria. Next base: position 1,898 of record CBIHQO010000950.1, on the reverse strand, counting down.
ATGGGTTACGAAGTGATTCGCGCCCTCGCCGAACACCAGGCGATGCAGCGCTGGGTCGAGACTCCCGCGGTGATCACGCGAGCCGATCTGCAGGTGCATCATGACGAAGGGGCAACTTACAAAGCGATCGCCGAATATCAGTATGAATTCGGCGGCCAGTTGCGACAGGGTTCGCGAGTCGGACTGTCGACCGGCAGCGACAACATCGGCAACTTTCAACAGCGAGTGCACGCCGAACTGCAAGCGCATCTGAGCAACGGCCAGCCATTTCGCTGCTTCGTGAATCCCGCTCAACCGGACCAATCGATTCTCTATCGCGATCTGCGCTGGGAAATGATTGCCTTCTACGACATCTTCGTGCTGATGTTCGGCGGGTTCGGTCTCGGCGCCTTGCTGGGATGCATCATGGTCTGGCGAACGGAACGCCGGCGAGCCGCTCTAGCTGTCGAATACCCCGATCAACCGTGGTTCTGGCGAGACGACTGGGCCGCCAATGAAATTGAAATCACCAGCAAACACTGGTTTTTCGCAACAGCCACGTGCGCCCTCTTTTGGAAACCTGATCACCGTTCCGCTCTGGTGGCTGCTTCCCCCGCAGATCGCGCGCGGAAACTACGCGGCCTTCTGGGCGATGCCACTCCCCGCGATTGGCCTGATCTTGATCGTCGTCTCGATCCGCATGTTGCTGCGTGGTCGAAAATACGGCCGCTGCATCTTCCGCATGACGACTCCCCAAGCCGTCATCGGTAGCGAACTGTCGGGCGTGATCGAAACCAGTCGCCCCGTGGAATGTGATCAATTCCAGGTCGAACTGCTCTGCCAGCGGAAGGTGGCCGAAGACGAGGACAGCAAGACCATTGAAGTCTGGCGGCGCGAACAGACTGTCCCCAATCAACAGACCGACAACTGGGGAGACGGCGGTACATCAATCCCCATTCGATTCGAAGTCCCCGCCAGCAGCCGACCAACCGGTGAAGCAGACGACGGCACGATCCAGTGGACGTTGCGTGCCACGTCAGAAGATCCCACAGTTCGCTTCAAAGTCGAATTCCTTGTCCCGGTCTTCAGTCCTGCCAATCAGGCTGCGACATTGCAGGATGAGGTTTGAAACACAGAGTCACTGAGGATGAATCAGGTTTTGACCCTCCTTGGAGTGCGGTGGCTCGACACCGCTTTGGATCAAGCGACATGATGGCTTGTCCGCATCGGAGCGTCGATCATAAATCCAGGCAAAGTTTTCGTGTGTTTGCGGGCTATACTCGCGTTCGGTGATCTGTGGTGCCAGAAACCAAAGCTCCGTCGAGCCGGAGCACTCCAAAGCGGCGCACCTGCGGTCATCACAGGCTGATCTTCGGGCGCACATGCTTGTCTGAAAGTTCAACCAATCCAAGCTCGGCCAGAACCGCTTTGATGTTCTGGTATCGCTCGATATCTCGAAATGTAAACATCGTCGTGATTCGATGGGGATTGCCCAGGTGGATCCCGAACATTCCGCCGGCAGATTGCAGCGGCAGCAACGGCGGCAATTCATCTTGCCAGGCGAACGCCCAGTAGGTGCTTGACTGCGCCACGACGTCCTGTGTTTTCATCGGCTTTGCGAGTTTATCGAACCATGTCGCGACGGCCGGAAGGTGCTCGGCAGCGAACGACCAGTGGCGTTGACGGAATAGCTGCCCGTCCGCACTGGGGAGTTCGTTGATGACGGTGGGCTGTCCAAGCGTCTGATCAATCTCGTCTGCCAGTTTCGAGACCACGGGATGCAGCGTCGTATTCCAGCCGACCAGAAGCAGGGAGGGCTGCGAGTTGATGATCGTACAGTTCGTACTCAGGAACTGCGTACCACGATCAACAATCGCCGTCGCTCTTAAGCGGCCAACCTGATGGCCCCAGATCTGCGA
>CBIHQO010000949.1:0-2140 GCA_966211735.1 uncultured Schlesneria sp. | reverse complement strand
GAGTCCACCCCGGGCAGGTGATCGCGGTGCTGGTCTTTAACGCCCTCGCTGGCCTGGCCACTCACGAATTGGCAGCGGCCAGCCTGGTGAACTGTGTGGTCTGTACGATCAACGCTCAGTCCTGGTATCGGCAGCGGTTCGGTCAGATCTACTCGATCGATTGGCGGGAACTGCTGTTCTCACGCGGTGGTCGAGCGGTCACCGTGATGAGCTTTTTCGCGCTGGCCTGGTTAGTGATCAGTGGCCGCATTGAAGGTCCGGAAGGTCGCCGGACCGGACTGGGATTCGGCCAGAATCTGCAGATTCAGATGGATTCCTACGACGAGGCCGCGAAAGACAATCTCGATGATCGTCCGTTTCACTTTACGGCTCGCCAGGGTGATCTCGTCATCTGGTCGAAACAAAAATCATTCATCGACACTCGCGCCGCGATCTTCACCGGCTCGGGGGATCAAGACCTGATTGCTCTGCACGACCGAACACGGCGTGCGATGCAGAAAAAACGCAAGAGTCTGCCGGGCAGCGGCGAACCCGACGTGTGGCGAGCGACGTTCGAGAAGTATCAGGTGACGCACGCCATGCCGCGGCTGAGTGGTCCGATTCCGCCAGCGGACTACGTCACGTTTGGTGATCTGCTGGCGTCCGGTGACTGGGCCATGACGAAGCTGACGGCGTCGACGGCGGTTTATTACCGCGATGGCCAGGGCCCACCGCAAAGTGACCATGTGGCAGAGCATAAACTCGATTTTGAGAAGCGGGCTTTTCGCTCGAAGGATCTCCCTGTCGATACCGTTCGCGTCTGTGGCAAGCCCGCTTCGTTCACGGACGGGATCTTCTCGATCAGGCGGTCCGGGTATCCGGCCGGAGTTCAGGTGGCGATGCATTATCTTCAACTGGCCAGTGCCAACGGCAGTGTCTCGCCGCAGTTTCGAATCGCCTGTGCGCTGCTCGCGATCCGAAATGCGAACGCGGGGCTGCGAGAAGATTCGAACTCGGCCGAAGGCTATCGCTGTCTGGGAATGGCCTATCTGATTCTGGATGAGGTCGAAACCGGTCTCATGAATGCGTCCGGGGTTCGTTGGTTCAATTCTGTTCGCTACTACGAAACGGTGGGTGCGCTGCAGCAGGCGGCATTGCTGCGACCGAACGATCTGCTGACTCACTACGAATTGCTCGGTCTGTTCGAACGGACTCAACGTGGTGAACTGGCTCTCGATGCCATTCGACAGATTAAGCGGATTCGCCCCGTCACAATGGATTCGTCGGAAGAAGAGCGAAAGCAGCGCGAACAACTGCTGAACATCGAATCCACTCTGGAAGACGCACTCGCCAAGTACGAAGGTCAGGTCGAAGAAGGGCTGCAGAAGGCCGATCGATTCCAGATCGCAGCGAGTGCCTATCAAGTCGGGGCCATCCGACTGGCCGTGAAGACCCTGGAAGACGATCCGATTTATAAAGCTCAAAATCCGCTGGCCCGCAACGCCCTGGGGTCTTGGCTGATTGAAGTCGGTCGAGTGCAAGAAGGGATCGACACGTTGGACCAGGCGACAGTTGGTGGAGGAGCACCCGGTTGGCGTGACACGGTCGCCACGTCGCTATTGATCAACGGCGACTACAATCGCGCGATTGATTTGTGGCGGGAACAGCTTGCCGAATCGAGCACGACCCACACGCAGGCCGCGCTACTCTCGATGCCATTCGTGACGCTCAACGCGATGTGGATGTCGCCCGATCAATATCCGTTCACTCACCTGGCGGCGGCCGGCGAAATCGTCAGCAGTGGGCGAGGCGAAGATGCCTCACTGACTTACCAGATCGGCCAGGCGCAACTCGAACTGGGCGATGTCGCCGGGGCAACGCAATCATTCTCACAGATCCTCGATCGCACGCCGACGACGCACCTGCGACCGCTGATCAAGTTCTATCTGGAAGCCCTGACCGACAAGAAGATCGAGCTCCCCAGCATCGAACCCCCCAAGCAGGAAGAGTTCGAACTGCTGGACTCCGCGACGCCTGAGAAGACGGCTGAGTGAAGAGATTTCTGTAGCACGGATTTCCAATCCCTGTGGCAGCAAATACTTCTGTACGGATTGCAAATGGGTGCATTTCGATTGGCTGCCGAAGTTTTGTCGGCCGGAAG
>CBIHQO010000948.1:0-2145 GCA_966211735.1 uncultured Schlesneria sp. | reverse complement strand
ACGATGAAGACCTGTGGGGGTGAACTCGGCAGAGTGAATGAGCGGATTTGACGAATCGGGCCGAATTGGCAGGGCGATGCCATTCTTGTCGACCAACGACGCCTTGATGCCTGTTTTATTCAGACGACAAGCGATACTGATCGTCGCCCCCTCGACAACTGTGGCAACGAAGGCATCTTCCAGGCGCTTGGCGGGCAACTCGGTATAGCTGGGAAAACGAAGTTCCAGATCCGAGCGGACGAGCGCCGGTAGATCAAAGACGGTGACCTTGTAATCGCGAGTCCGATGTCCGTCGTAATCGATCCGATAGGTCAGGTCCTGATCCACAGCCGGTAGTCGCCCGGCAAACACGGGATCATCCAAGCTTTTCGTCAGCGGTGTGGCGACAGCGATTCCATTGGCAGGCTGCCAGGCCAAGGTGACGCTTGCTGGCGGCTGACCGGCAAATCGCGCCAAAACCAGCAAGCTGCTGCCACGTTCCAGTTCTGCATCGCCGGGTTCGACCGTTGGCTGATCGCTTTCGGCGTTCGAGCCGACAACATTCGCCTGACGGTCGAATGCGTTGCGTTGAGCCGACACGGGCCAGACATAACTGCAGACAGCCAGAAACATGCACAGGGCGGCCAACTGCCGAACCAGGGCGCCACGCATGCGGGTCGCTGGTATCGCATCCGCCCACGAATTGATCCGAGAATGATGGAGCGCTTCCGAGATCACTTGTCGCTGCAGGACATTCAATCGTCCCGAGGCGATATCGGGGTTCTGTTCGAGTGCGGCCAGCAGGCGCGAATTCAGATCGGGGAAAGCCTGCTCCACGGTTCGAGCAATCTCAACACGCGAGATCGGAAGCGACTTGGAGCGCACCCAAATCAGCGTCGCCAGCAGAACCGAGGCGACTGCGGCAAAACCAATCGCTAAGCCGGAGGGCGGGAACGCGAGGAAATAACCAATGATGATGACCGTACAACCCAGCCAACACCACGTCAGGCGTTTCCACAACCACAGCCGCCCCAGTCGATCTGCGACGGAAGCTAACTGATCACGAAGTTGATGCTCGTACATCGAGATTTTCTCCCACAGGGGGACGAATTCGAACGCCGCGATTAGAATACCGTCAACAGCGTCTTGCGTCACGCTCGACTTGCCCAGGCCAGCGAGCAGAACTCCACGTGACGTTGGAACTTACGAATCTATCCAGGCGGCCTGGTCCGACTTGGATCATCCAGACTTCTGTTCGATTGAGGATTGGCAGTGAAGCATCAACCCGGATGTGGTCACGATCATGACCACGACGATGATCAGCATGAATGTTCGCCGGAACCGGTCAGCGAGACTGGTACGGAACTTTTTTCCGGCTGCGACGTGCAATTTCGCTATCCCCAAGGCTGGGATGTTCAAGAAGAAGCGAATGACGAACAGACGACAATCACCGTCCAAAGCCCGGGAACGGCATTCTGGACCCTGAGCCTCTTCGAAGATCGCCCTGATGCCGACGAAATCCTGGCGTCGGTGATGTCTGCCTACGAAGAACTCTATGAAGAACTGGATGTCTACGAATTCGATGTGATGGTGCTGGGAGCCCCCGCAGTCGCCCGCGAATTCGATTTCGTCTGCCTGGATCTGGTCAGTTCGGTGTCGCTGATGATTTTCCAGACCGCCAAACGCACGGCGATGGTGCTATTCCAAAGCGAAGATCGTGAACTGGAAAAAGCTCGCCCCGTGATGGAAGCAATGACTCGAAGTCTGGTTTGCGATGTCGACTAGTCGAGTATGAATCAAGGTAGGTGATTTTGACCATTCATATCAGCACATCTCGGAAATGTATTCGTTTCAGAAGGAATTGGCGTTTCAGTCAAACGCAGCAGTTGTCTCGCCCTTTCAGGGCTGAAGGGTTAATGATACATCGTACCCCGGGCGTTGCCCGGGGCTGATATGTGCCTCCCCATTGGGGCGAACGAATCGTGTGTCATGAGCGAGCGACTGCTGCCTTCGACTTCCGCCCCGAATGGGGCACCACAAATCAGCCCCGGGGAAAGACATACCATCGAATCCGCGAGCCCTGAAAGGCAACGCCGTGAACGATTTTTCAAGCTGAAATAAACGCGGGTGTGCCACTGGTTGGCCGCTTCGGACAACCAGTGCGAT
>CBIHQO010000947.1:0-2173 GCA_966211735.1 uncultured Schlesneria sp. | reverse complement strand
CTAATCGACAGTCGTGCCATTCGCGTCGATGATCCGAATGTTAGTGATCTTCCCAAACAGCTTGGATCCGGCCAGGCGTTGTTTGGCCGCCTCGATCGTGTCGTAAGTTTCGTTGATGTAGAGATCGATTGTTCCGGTGTCTCGTAAATCAACCACGACGCGATACGGGGGAACCGATCTGTTCTTCGGCGGTGTCACCACGAGCGTACGAGCCACGCGGAAGCCGATGTCCGAACTCGGTTTTGAAACCGATGCCGCGCCGCGCGCAGCCGAGCGGCAATTGAGAGCGGGGGTGTTCCAACTACCGCCGCGAGTCACCTTTTCTGACCCGCCACTCGGGCCAGAGGGATCCTTCGTCTGCGCTCGTTCGTAGGCGTAGTAGTCATACCAATCGTAACACCATTCGGACACGTTGCCATGCATGTCGAACAGGCCGTTGCCATTGGAAGTCTTCAGCCCGACGCGATGTGTCACACCCTGGCTGTTGCCGGGCAAGTCGACCGTGCCGCCGTACCAAGCCCCCTGGCCCAGTAACGCGATAGGCTCGCCCGTGGAATACGCCGTCGTCGTGCTGCCACGGCAGGCATATTCCCATTCCGCTTCCGTCGGCAGTCGGTAGCCCGAACCTCCGATGACGGTCACGTCCGCAGAGTGAATGGAATCACCATTCCGTTCGATTCCGTCCAGCGTGTAATACGCCTTCAGATTGTCCTTCTTGCTGAGTGCATTGCAGAATTCGATCGCATCAAACCACGTCACGTTTTCGACGGGGAACTGTCGAGTCACGATCGCGCCGATCTTGGACTCCAAAGATCCACCCTTCGCAAAAGCACTCGGGTTCCGATCCATGATCGCTTCGTATTCAGCCTGCGTCACTTCGGCGATGCCGAGATAAAATGGCTGCGTGATTCGTGTCGTATGTTGCTGCTCGCCGCGGGTGTGCCCGTCTTCGGATGTCAGCGATCCCATCTCGAAACCACCGGCCCGAATCAGCGTCAGCTTCATCCCGGTCCCGGGCGATGAAAAGATCGCAGCCGGTTGCCGATCCTGAGCTCCCACGAAGGTCGTGAGGGTTAACAAAGCCAATGCCACAACCAGTGCCGACCGTCGACCGCAGCGATCCATAATCTACTCCACTAATTCTGCGAGATCCTGCAGACAAACATAGCTTATGCCAGCCCCAACATCGCAAAGCCTTGTCCCAGCTTGAGTTCCCCATTTCTGGATCGCACCACCGTGTCCCAGATTCCGACTCATGCGCGAAGATCAATTTCTGCCAAAGCCTATGCCGCTGCCCGCGCCGGCGCGACTACAGTGAGTGGCTGAGACAGTCTAAAGTCCAACTGACTAAGGAATAACGGCCGCCGCTGAGTGGATGTCCTAGCCATCGATCTCGCCGCGATCGGCTACAAAGGTTATCACTGGCCGTTCACGAAGGACCACGCCAAGTGGGCCAGCACCGAACACCGCCCGCCCGACCTGTTCCTGCGACATCCCGGCATTGTCGTGATTGCCGACATCAACCGCGACATGTCGCAATCCAAACGCAGCGGCGGCGGCCTGGCCTTCCAGCACGACGGCATCTGGCAAGCTTTCAAGTCGGTCATGAAGGTCGAATCAGCAATCAAGCAGAAGCCGCACAAAGCCGCATAGCGAGAAGCCAGCGCGGCTGAATGGAAACCGCGGATGATCGCTTAGTTCTCTGTCGGATTACTGAGTAGATAAACCAGCACGTCGCGCAGTTCGTCCGGCGTCTTCACAATGCCGTGAGGCATCGCGGACGTGTCGCCGAGTTTCCGTTCTTCGACATCACTCTTATTGAGCGAGACGCGCTTCGTATCGGGTTGCAGGACTTCGAGCTTATCGCTGGTTTCCGAGACCACCAAACCGGTGATCACCTTGCCATCGTTCGTCGTGATGACCGACGACTTGAAGACCGGCGAAATCACCTTGTTGGGGGCCAGCACCGATTCGACGAGGTAGGGGACGGTGAATCGCTTCCCGGCATCCGCCAGGCTTGGTCCACCGCCACCCGCCTGAGTTGCTGTGGCTGCGTGGCACTTGGCGCATCCCAGTGATTCCGCCGCGAATAACTTCTTGCCGCGTGTCACGTCGCCTAGCTTGATCGCCTGAGCCCAGTCGACTTCCAGAAACTTCGGATCGATCGGTTGCG
>CBIHQO010000946.1:0-2184 GCA_966211735.1 uncultured Schlesneria sp. | reverse complement strand
TCAGGGCGTGCCACACTCACCGCAGGGTGATAGAGGCGATGGCCCTGATTCGCATCCGCCCCAAGCTTATTCGGCAGAGAATACTGGCAGCCTCCTGTCGATAGGCGACGAACAGACCGGCAAAGCTCGATGCATGATCACATCACTCGGAAACTCTGCGGCGACACTATTGCTTAAGAAGAGTTCACTTTGCAGAATCACGGTCAAATTTTGACCGCGGAATCAATACTTCAAATGGCTTCGGCTTGGAACTGCTGTTCCTCGTATCGACCATAAAAGAATTGCAGGCAGAGATGACAGGAAATTCCATTTGCCGTTGTGCCGGTGTCAGCCTTCTGGCTGTGATCGCGTTGCTGCCGATTGGCTGCGGACAGCAACAGACTCACGGTGCCGCGAAGCCCCCCGAGACCGGCATCAAGGTGATCGTCGCCCTCCCGATTCAACAGGAGGTGACGGACTACATGGACTACACCGGGCGGACGGAGGCTGTTGAATCAGTCGACATTCGCCCGCGAGTCAGTGGCTACCTGACGAAGGTCGGGTACATGGGGAGTCTGGACTCTGAGGTCAAGGAAGGTGCGTTGCTCTTCCAGATCGACGAGCGTCCCTATCAGAATGCTCTGGAGAGCGCCAAGGCTCGGGTAGCGAGCGCGAAAGCCGCGCTCAAGACGAATGCCGCGGAACTCGAACGGACCGAAGGATTGTTCAAGAAAGGGGTGGCCGTTCAATCGGATCTGGATCGAGATGTTGGTCGCAAGGCGCAGTCAGACGCCGACATCGAAAACGCTGAAGCCCAGTTGAGCCAAGCCAAACTCGACCTGGAATTCACCACGATCACTTCCCCCATCGCCGGCATGATCAGCAAACCGGCCCTGACCGTCGGCAACCTCGTCTCTCCAGCCACGCAATCGTTGACCTCGGTCGTCTCGGTCGATCCGATCTATGTGTATTTTGATCTGGATGAGCCGACGTTGTTGAGAATCCAGCAGAACATCCGCGATGGCAAGCTGCCAACAGGAGACGAAGGGGAGTACAAGATCCTGCTGGGTCTGGCGAACGATACAGGGTACCCCCTGAGCGGAATTCTCGATTTCGTCGACAATCAAGTCAATCCGAACACAGGAACCATTCGTGTGCGGGGGATCTTCAAAAACCCCAAGCCAGCACGTGGTAAACGTGTGCTGACCCCCGGACTTTTTGCGCGCGTGCGAGTTCCGATGGGTTCCGCTCACTCATCGCTATTGATTTCTGAACGAGCTGTGGGTCGCGATCAGGGCAAGTCGTTTGTGTATCTCGTCGGCCCAGAAAACAAAGTTGTGCGGCGCTCGGTCAAACTCGGTGCCGTGCATGACGGTCTGCGAGTGGTCCTCCCTGCGGAAGAGGGGATCGACGGCATTCAGAGTGGCGACCAGGTCATTATCAGCGGGTTGCAGCGCGTGCGACCGGGCGTGACGGTGGAACCGATCGTGAAGGCGATGGCTGGCGCGACGGACAAATAGCAGCGACATCTGGCGTCTCCTGCTGACCTGAACCCTTCTTCGATCGGATTCCAATATGCTTGCTAAATTCTTCATCGATCGCCCGGTGTTCGCCGTGGTGATTTCTATCGTGATCGTGTTCGCAGGCCTGTCCGCCCTGGCGACATTACCGATCGCTCAATATCCAGAAATCGCTCCCCCAACGGTCGAAGTCTCGTGTTCTTACCCCGGTGCGAACGCGAAAGTCGTGCAGGACACGGTCGCTGCTCCGATCGAGCAGGAAGTCAACGGCGTGGAGAATATGCTGTACATGTCGTCCACCTCGACGAACGACGGTGGATACAAGTTGAACGTGACGTTCAAGCTCGGCACGAACCTCGACATGGCGCAGGTGATGGTGCAGAACCGCGTTTCACTCGCCACGCCCCGGCTGCCCGATGTCGTCAAGAACACGGGTGTGAGCACGAAGAAGAAATCGCCCAGCATTCTGCTGGTGGTCAACATGTACTCGGACACCGATCCGGTCACGAACAAGCCGATTTTCAGCCAGCTCGAACTCAGTAACTATGCGACGATCTACGTTCGCGACGAACTGTTGCGTCTGGAAGGGGTCGGTGACGTCGCCTTCCTCGGGCAGATGGACTACAGCATGCGGGTCTGGCTGAACCCCGAGAGATTAGCGTCGCGAGGGATGACCGTCGGCGAT
>CBIHQO010000945.1:0-2186 GCA_966211735.1 uncultured Schlesneria sp. | reverse complement strand
GAACCCCATCGAGCAGTGTTGGAATCTGCGGGCTCTCCCAGGAGCGTCACTCGTAAGATCAGCGGTCGGCAGCCGACGATCCACAATCCATTCCGCCGGCATGACGGAAAGGATTGCAGATGTCGATTGCCTGAAGCGCGTTCAGCGCTATTCTTCCAGTTCCACAGTCCAGTAGGCTTCGCTGAGGAACTTGGACCAGCTTTCCATGCGGACATCATGTCGAGCGTAAAGAGGCTGCCACGCGGGCCGAGTGGGAACCTTGCGAAGTGGCATATTGACTTCGCTCGGCAGTCGGTCGGCCTTGCGTCGATTGCAGTCCATACACGCCAGGACACAATTCTCCCACGTGCTGGTTCCCCCGCGTGAACGGGGCAACACGTGGTCGATCGTCAGTTCCTCGCTGCCCGGTTGAGCCGCGCAGTACTGGCACGTATAGCGATCGCGCTTGTAGATGTTACGCCGGCTGAACGTGACCGAATTGATGGGAACTCGGTCGTAGTGCGTCAGCGTAATCACTTCCGGAACGCGAATGCGAAACGTGACCGATTGAATGGTGACTTCATCGTCACGAGGAATCATCTGAGCCCAATCGGCCCAGGTGTGCTGTTGATAGTCGGCAGGATCGACAATGCGCGCCCGTTCTGCAGCCACCAGCGTCAGGCAGCGGGCCACAGTCGCCACGCCAACTGGCTGCCAGTTGCGATTCAGGACCAGCGTCGGTCGTTCCAAAGTCAACATCGTCACAGTACACATCCTTTGCGATCGTAATTGATCATTGCCAATCAGATGCAAAAACGCGACACAGGTTCGCGACGAATGGTCCGTTTGCAGGAATCTCGCACAAAATCGAATTGCTATTCTTCGGCGAGCGGATTCCGCGCTTGAAGGTATCGCGCGGCCGGGAATGCGTGTTTTTCACTGCGGATTGAGGCTCACGCGTTGTCAACATCTGCAACCAGGATTAGGTTCGTCATCGCTCTCGAAGCCCCAATCTCTTGGCGAGATTGGCTACGTCTGGATCGACTTCTCATTCAGCCAATGTCGTCAATCGATGAATCGACAGTCAGTGAGAAGATCCGGCGGACCTCATTGAGAATCGCACTGAGCGTGCGAAGCAGATCAAGCAGGGTGTTCGAACGGAATCGAACCGTCACTTTCGGTTCCACAAACCGACGTGCGAGACCTCTACACTACGAACACCACTGGAGAGGACAGTTCTCGAGGTGGAAAAGTTCGCCTGCATAGTGCAGCTAAATCACGCCCCAGATCCGACCGGTCACACTGTTTGGATCATTCCTTATCGTTTCCTGGTGATCCCTTTCACGCAGCTTTCGATCTGGCTGTTGTTCGCCGATCGCCGCGCCTCATCGAGACCTTCGCTGAGTGCTTAGCCTGATACGGCAATGGCGTTCCTGTAGTCCGTGACAGCAATCTGAACTTGCCGTTCAAGTCACCGCAAATTGCCAGGTTTTCGTTTTCGGTACGTCGCGCACATCCGGACATTGAATCACCACGATCACCATCGCTACCACCGCTTACCAGCGCACATCCGACAAAAGCGGCCGATAGATTAGATCGCGTAAATTGATGTCGCGACTTTCCGAACTCCGGAGGAAGCCTCGTGTTTCGCTGGATGAGTTGCTGTTGCTTGCTGCTCGGCATGACAGCATTGGCGTGGGGGAACAGTGAACCCGGCGCTCCCAGGGTCAATCGAAAGACTCAGATTTCCTCATCCACTTTTGGATTGAGGGTAGAACTGGGCAAGGACGGTTCCGTCGGCGCTGCAACCGAACCAAAGTCCGATCAGACTGTTGATGCGAGCTACTCAGACGACTCGACGGCTGGCAAGATGGACCTTGTCGACTGGCAGGAGCCCGTCGATGACTTTGGGGAAGTGGCTCCGATCACGACCCAGTCCGCCTATGAGTGGCAAGTTTTGCCGGTCGGGCTGATGTACAAGGCGTACCTGGCGGGCGAGAAGGAATCTCGCATGCAGGCAGTCTGGTTCGCGAGCCAAGGTCGCCCGGGTGTGATCTGGGAAACGACGTTAGGCGGTCACGTCGGCTTGCTACGGTATGGAACTACCGATGCCATCAGTCCAGAGGGCTGGCAGCTCGACCTCGAAGGGGCAGCGATGCCACGAGTTGACCTGTACAACAATTCAGACTTGGAATCAGCCGACTTCC
>CBIHQO010000944.1:0-2206 GCA_966211735.1 uncultured Schlesneria sp. | reverse complement strand
ATACCTAACTGTAACCCGCCGCCGCCCGGCCCCCAAACGACGGGTCAGTTTGTCTTGTGCCTGAATTGGACGGGCATTTCACATTGCTCAAATCGGTTGTATAGACCGCATCGACATTCCAAGGGGCGCCAAGCGAGAGCGGTGCAACACCGTTGATAATATTGTACAAGGGAGCTTGATCGATATAGGGAAGTAGATAAACCATCGTTCCGCAACGGCCTCCGTTGCTCATGTCAGGGTCGGCAAATTTTCCATAAAATCCATCTCCACCAGGCGGAAACTCACCATACGTGTCATGAAAATTATGGAGCGCCAACATGATCTGCTTGATGTTGTTGGTGCATTGAATCCTTCGCGCCGCTTCTCGGGCCTGCTGAACGGCAGGCAATAGCAATGCAATCAAGACGGCAATAATTGCGATCACAACCAAGAGCTCGATCAGCGTAAAGCCGCGGGATCTACTCTCCCCTCCCATGGAAAACAGGCGAGAGCATCTAGCACGTTGCACAGAACACCTCCCTTTCGCGAACAAGAATTACAAAACTATTAAAAAAGCAACAATCAGTGCGGCCCCTCGCGTTTAGTCCGGACAGCAGGGCCGACGTTGAATTCAACTTTAGGATTATCCTTCCCAACTTTCGTCTCTAATGGCGTGGTACTCGGATTTGAATACTTCGGATCGACCAGATCAAAACTGTCCGACTGACCGGGGTTGGCCGGGGCGTTCAGGTTTGACATGTTGCTTCCGGCCACAGCAGGCATCTCTAATTTCGAGATTGCCACTTTGTAGTCGCCCTCTGGCGCACCGGCGAATTTTCCAATTGTCTTGATGACAGCGCGCCCACTACTGTCGGTGGTCGCACCGCAACTCCAAGGCATGCTTGCATCCGTTGGTACCAGACGCACAAAAGCCCCTGCGACTGGTGTCCCCTCCTGGTGAACAGTCACCACGATGGGAAATAACGGTGGCAAATTCGTCGGCCGATCATCGTTACGCCGGCAACCGAAAATGGTGATGGCGAGTGCGAAAACAATGGTCAAGAAGTAGCGTGACATCAGTTTTCCGTGCAAGGCAGAACTACGTCATCATGACAATGAACGCATCGCTGGTTGGACAGGATCAAAAGGATCCGCGTCAGGATATTCTCTACCCGACCCGGGTACTTATTAATGGCGACTTGGAACCGATTTGCGTGAGATAACCAACATTTTCTGTGGAGAATTCCGCTCATGCGAACTGTGCTCGACAAAAACGATCCAAGCCTCTCGCGTCGTCAATTTTTCTGCAGCGCAAAGCAGAAATCATTCCAACAGGGAAAAATGTTAGCACCTCGGAAGAATTGAGGGCAATGAGAGAACTGGTCAAGTCTTGTAGAAATCAGGTCGCTTTTTAACGCAGGAAGACAAAATAGCTTTAGTTGGCCAATTCTTGGCTTCGCTTTCTGAACGCGGCGGGAGTGGTTCCGAGATGCGATTTGAAGACGGCACCCATGTATTCCTGATGCTGGAACCCAGTCCGCCTTGCGATTTCTGCGAGTGACAGCTTGGTGTTCAGTAACAAATCCTTGGCAGTTTTCAATCGTCGTGCGACGAGCTCTTCGTTGATAGTTCGGCCGAGAACAGATCGAAAGCGACGCTGAAGGACACTTCGTGAAACCCCGACGCGGTCAGCGATCGTATCAACGTCGATGCGTTCGCAGGCATGTTTGCGAATCAGTCGCAGGCTGTTGAAAACAACGGGATCATCGACAGACAGCGTGTCGGTCGACTTACGTGTCACGACGAACTTTGGTGGTAAGATCATTCGGGATGGAGGCTGCTTATCGCCATCCATCATCCGTTGGAGCAAAACGGCCGCTTCGTAACCAATTGACTCGTGATCAGGCCACACGCTCGTCAGAGCCGGATTGCATACTCCACACAGTGGTTCGTCGTTGTCGACTCCGATCACGGCGATGTCATCAGGTACGGCCCGTCTTGCTCGATGGCAGGCGTTGAGAAACGCGGAGCATCGCTGGTCACTGCAAACCATAACGCCGATGGGCAGCGGCAAGGTTAAGATCCATTCCACCAGCCGCGTTTGATAAACTTCCCATGTAAGTCGATCGGCGTCGTGTCGGTGTTCGCGACGGACGCGGACCTCAAATTCCTTGTTACTCAAGTTGGCCACGAACGAGTTTTCGCGGGGTTCCGACCAATACTCGTT
>CBIHQO010000943.1:0-2217 GCA_966211735.1 uncultured Schlesneria sp. | reverse complement strand
AACTCGATGTCATCACGTTAACTCCCAAGTTGACGATGGAAGAGCAGACCGCGAAGTATGGCATTCTGTATCTGACTGCCGAAGGTCAAAAAGAATGCTGCGAGATGCGCAAGTCTGCTCCGCTCCACGAAGCGCGCGGCCGGTTCGATTGCCTAGTCGGCAGCCTGCGCCGTGCAGAAGGGGGAGCTCGCAGCCGATTCCAGATTCTGTCTGTTGATCCAGGAATGAACTGCATTCGCGTCAATCCGCTCGCCAACTTCGGCGACGAAGAGATGGAACGCTACATCGCTGAGCACAAGGTGATTGTGAACCCGCTGCACTATCAAGGGTTCTCGACGATCAGCTGCAATCGCTGCACGACCCCCGTCCTGCCGGGTGAACCGAAGCGAGCCGGTCGGTGGCGACACCTGGGTCCGTGGTCGGTCTATTGCGGGATCAACCCGACCGACATGGACGGCGGAACGTCGCCAGCGATTGATCTGCCACAAGAGTTGATCGACAGGCTGCTCGGCCGCACCACCGATTTCAGCATCTGATGGGAGGGCGAGGCTCCTGCCGAGCCGCGCGTGTTATTGTGCGTCCATCAACAATCACGGCTCGACGCGAGCCTCGCCCTCCCATGCGCAAATCACACCTGCAGATGTTCGAGCGCTTCGACCGGCGACATCAGATAGCTGACGTAGAACGGGCCGAACTCGGCGTACTTCGCGGATGCCGTATCGAACCGCATCGTGTAAACGATATCCTTGATGGACTCGGGATTGCGGCCCCACAGCGTGACACCCCATTCCCAATCGTCCAGACCGGTCGATGCGGTGATCAACTGCGAGACACGTCCGGCGAACTTGATCCCGCTCGTCGCATGCTCGGCCATCAACGATGATCGGACGCTGAACGGTTCGGTGAACCAGTTCGCGATCGGATGACGAGCCTTATTCATCGGATAGAAACAGGTGACTGGCCACGCGGGAAAATCGGGGCACAGGCGTTGCCGGTTCATCATTGGCAAGCGTTGGCTATAGGCGTTGACCTTCGCCGCATAAGCCGGATCATCGGGCGACACCCCTTCCAGCCGCAATCGCTCGGAGTACTGTTCAATCGTGGGAACGTACTCGGAGATTTCGGTGATCGAAACGAACGAGTAAACCGGTTGCAGAGCGGCCCCCAGCGGGCTGCCTCGTAGTCCTTGTCGCACGCCGTCGATCAGCAGGGGATCGGGATCCATGATCATCAGGGCGAGGTCTGCTTTGTGACCCGACACGACAGATGTCTGCAGGCGAACCGGGGCCCCCGGCCGCGCAGGATCAAGCAGATGAGCGACGATCTCGCGTCCTTCAGCCAGCTGCTTCGGATCCAACTTGTTTAACTCGGCTTGATCGATGCGATAGTACAGGTGCAGGCAATGCCAGCCTTCAGCAAGTTTGACACTCGGTTCGGGAAGGGCCTGCGGGGCATGACTCGGTCGATTCACTAATTCGTTCCCGTTGAAAAACTCGTTCGGATATTGCAGGTCAGCACCTGATTGGCGGTCGTCTTACTCGTCCATCGGCTGCTGTTCGGACTTGGGGTAACCCGTCCACAACAGCGGCTTGGCGGCCTTCGGCAATTCAGCTCGTTCCAGCAGTCCCAGGATCTGCGTGACAGTGGGGTTCGTCGGCAGTTCTTTTTTCAGTCGCTGGACGATCTCATTCGTCACCATCTTTTCGCCGGGACCGGAAGCCCCTTCCAGGAAAGATCGCTTCTGATCGTAGACCGCCCAGAAGATCGTTCGCTCGAAGTTTTTGACATTATCGCGAACTTTGGTCGCTTCGCCACCTTTGCAGCGTTGGCCGTTCACGCGGTACATCTCGCGACGTTCAAATATGATCGCGATCACGTTCCAGTCTTTTGTGCTGAACAGACCCATGGAGCAGTTCCCAAGACGATTGTGCCGACACACGAGGATTTGTACCACGTGCGGTGCCGTTTCGCCATGAGAGCGTTTGGCGCGCGGGAAGCCGGGCCACGTATCGCCTGCGACGTTTGCCACGCGGGAACGCGGTCGTCTTGGTGGGGGCAGGGTCACAACAGAGAAGGGCGAGTGCACGTGCTAATGCAGCGCAGCCCACCTTGGGTGCCACGGTCTCATGAGCCCTTCGGCGTGGGCGTGTCCCCCGGCGAGGACACGGCCCGGTCGAGGACGCCAAGTCCCCTGGCCCCCGGTTAGCGAGCCGAATC
>CBIHQO010000942.1:0-2234 GCA_966211735.1 uncultured Schlesneria sp. | reverse complement strand
CTCGCCGATCACTATCTGAAGGACTTTATTGAACAGACCGGCAAGCATGTCACCGGATTCAGTCATCAAGCGATTGAACTGATGCAGCGTTATCGCTGGCCCGGCAATGTTCGTGAACTGGTCAACGTGGTCGAACGAGCTGTCGTCTTGTCGAAGTCGCCCGTCATCGGACCGAACGATCTGCCCGAAGCTCTTCGTCGCGACGATCCGCTGTCTGACTTCGGTGGCCGACTGTCGAATGTCGGTGGGAATAACCTGAAGTCGGCGTTGGCCACGCCTGAGCGCCAATTGATTCTGGACGCCTTGGAATCGAACGGCTGGAACCGCCAAGGGACCGCCGACACACTCGGGATCAACCGGACGACGCTCTACAAGAAAATGAAGAAATATGGCATCAGCTTCGAACAGCAATTGATGTCTTAGCGAATAGCAAGAGTTCCTCCTGGCCGGAACCAGTTGAGCGGACACAGCCCCAGAGTGCAAACTCTGAGGGCTGTGTTCGTTTTGATACTGGTCGCCAGCGAACAGCGATCGATCCGGCTGAGCCATCACAAGAAGGCCCTGTAATTTGAGTTGTACTTGGTATCAACGGCATTCGGATCCAGAAAATCGGCCGGTCAGATTAAATTCACGTCATCTTCCGATCTCTTCTCGAAGCCATTGTGTTAAAGGTTTGGCCAGTTCATCAAGAAGTCCTCGCTCGTAAGGTGAAACGTAGATGCTGAAGGCCACGTCAGTACTTCTGTTGGCAACCGTTGTGTTGTCGTTGGGCGATTGCGATGTCCGTGCGGGCGACAAGAAATGTCATCCTTATTTCAAAATCGCGAGTACGGTTACCAAGAAGCCCGCACCGAAACTCAAACGCACGATTACAAGCAAGACTTCATCCTCGGCAGAGGCGCCGTGGTTGATCGCTGATCTCTGTAGTGCTTACGGAATCCCTCAGAATCTAAGCGGCACGGGGGTGATTGGGATTCTGGAACTGGGTGGCGGTTGGGTTCAATCGGACCTCGATCAGTTCTGCGCGCTGAACAACCTGCCGCCGATTGTGGTGACCAATATCTCTGTGGACGGAACGCAGAACTCACCCAGCAACCCGCCTGACCTGAACAGTGCCGATGTCGAAGTCGCTTTGGATATTGAGATCGCCGCGGCGACTTACTTTTACGCGACCGGGAAGATGCCAGAGATCAAAGTCTTATTCGCCGAGAATACTTATTAAGCGATGGAGGCGGTGATCAATGCCGCTGTCGCCGCGAAATGCGATGTGTTGTCGATCAGTTGGGGTGCTGACGACGCGTCATGGCAACAAGACGCTCCAGGTGCTGCAGAGAGTCTGGAAGCGGCCGCTCAAGCCGCTGCAGCCAGCGGGATGGTGATCCTGGCCGCTTCGGGGGACAGCAGTTCTTCTGATGGCAATTCCGGGACCAACGTCGATGTGCCCGCAGCGTGCCCTCATATCCTGGGATGTGGCGGAACCACCAAGACCGCTTCAACCGAGACGGTCTGGGGCGACGGAGTCGCGACTGACTACGGGACTGGCGGCGGATTCTCGGCCATTTTTCCGAAGCAAGCTTTTCAGTTACATGCTCCCAAAGGAACCGGGAGGATGGTGCCGGATATTTCTGCCAATGCCGATCCAGCGACGGGCTATCTGATGGTGTATGGCGGCTTGGAGTTGCAGGTCGGTGGGACCAGCGCGGTCGCCCCCTTTTATGCGGGGCTGTTCGCCGCCAGCGGGCGCCGCCTGGGGTTTATCTCACCCACCTTGTGGAGCCATCCGTTGGCGTTCACCGACATTACCCAGGGTTCGAACGGGGCCTACAGCGCGGCGGTCGGAGCTGACCCATGTACTGGCTTGGGAGTTCCTCACGCAGGAGCAATCACAGGGCTGTTCTCAGATATCGGCCAGACGTTTACGATCAAAGTCGTCGACCGAGTCGCGGGGAACTATCAGGGAACGCTCGACTTCAATGATCCCGAGCTTCACGATTTCGTGGTCACGGGCCCGCACGGAACGGGTTCAGGAACCTATCGACAGGTTCCGCCGACCGCGTTGATCTCGACGGTGATCGGACATAGCCCGAGTTCGACGCCTCTCTTTCCGGGAACGTTCTATGCGATCATCATCGACCTGAAGGCAATCGGGATCCCCTACCTTTTCGATCAGACTCCAACCCGGATCTTCGGCACCGGCTTCGGCTTGAACTCGTCGAAGAAGTTTGAGATCTACA
>CBIHQO010000941.1:0-2250 GCA_966211735.1 uncultured Schlesneria sp. | reverse complement strand
CCTGTTGGCAGACTCGGGGACGACGGCCGTGATGGCGCTTGCGAATTGTTCGGTGCTGGCATGTTCGCCGGGAAGATCGACGACCGCCGAACCGGCTGGGCATTCGAAGGCGGAGCGAACGAAGGCACGCGCGACATCTTCGACATAGTCGTAACCGACAGTTCCCGTGTAGCCGATCGTGTAGCTATCTCCTGTGACGGCTGCGCGTGCGGCGAGCGATGGACCGGCGGTCAACCCGACGTCACGCTCGGGGCCATAGACGACATGCGGCCTGACCGCCACCGAGGCCAAACCAAAGTGTCGCCAATATTGTTCGGCGATCAGATCGACCGATTGCTTGAACGCTCCATAGAACGTGGGTGGGCGATTGGTTGAGGAAGTATCGTCCGCTGCTTCAGGGCCGTACACCGCATACGAACTGGCGTACGAGATCGCGCCGACTCGACCAGAGCGTCGCGCCGCTTCGAAGACGGCGGTGCTCCCCATGATATTGACCTGGCAACCGAGCCACGGGTCTTGCTGGCAGGCCGGAGTCAGCAGTGCTGCCAAGTGAATCACATGCGTGACACTGTGACGCTCAATGACGGATTGCAGGGACGTTGGATCCAGCAGTGACGCGTCCGCTCGCTGAACTCGCGACAAGGCACTGCCGAGTACTCGTTGCCAGCGAGCGGGGGCGGGTTGGTTGTCGATGACGATGGGAGTGACATCGGATTTGAGCAACTCGTGCAGGACCCACGTCCCGATAAATCCACACCCGCCTGTCACCAAAACTGCTGCCATGCTGTGTTCCTCGAAGAGGTGTCGACCTGTTGTGGAGACGAAGCGTAAGCGACAACCGCAACGAATTCCACGGACAGCGAATCATCCAGACCATTCGCTACCGCTTCAAAGCTGAATAGCAGTGACATGTCACCAGATGATCATTTACCATGCCGACGGCTTGCATGAAGGCGTAGCAGATCGTTGTGCCGACGAAGCGAAAGCCACGTCGCTTCAGATCTTTACTCATTGCGTCTGATTCTGGCGTACTGGCCGGCACTTCGGACATCGACTGGCGAGCGTTCTGCAACGGCTTGCCATCGACAAATGACCAGATGTATTTGTCGAAGCTGCCAAACTCGGCCTGCACCGCAAGAAATGCCTTGGCATTGTCGATCGTGGACGAGATCTTCAGGCGATTGCGCACGATACCGGGATTGGTCAGCAGTTCCGCTTGTTTGGCATCGTCATACTTAGCAACTTTTCTGGGGTCGAACTGTTTGAACGCGTCTCGATAATTCTGGCGCTTCTTCAGGATCGTGGACCAGCTCAATCCCGCCTGTGCTCCTTCCAGAGTCAAAAACTCGAAGAGCACTCGATCGTCATGCACCGGCACACCCCACTCGCGATCGTGATAGTCCGCCATCATGTCTTCAGTGGCCCATGCGCAACGTACGATCTCTTTCGTCATTTTCTGTTTCGCCATATTCTCAAAATCTACTGGTTTGAAGTACCTACAGCATCGCACACTGTCATTGAACGCCCCACTCTTCATCCAAGACGCTTGACAATCAGGGCCTCGCGGGATGATATCCAGTCGTCTGTCTGAAGTCGCTCTGCAACAGTCCGGGCGGACGTCATAGAAAGAATGTCGATGCTCTTCCGGATCATTGCTGCGGGAATCGCCGTCGCCCTATTAGTGATTGCAGGGTGCGAAAAGCAGAAGGGGCTTCCGATGGCAGCGGCACCTGCTGTGACTCCGCAGGCCGATCCCTCGCCGAAAGTGACGACACCACAAACTGGCGGAATCGTGTTTCGCGATCGAACAGCCGAGTCGCAGATCCGCTTCACCTATCGCAACGACGATGAGCATTCCGACTTCTCGATCGTGGAATCGCTCGGTGGTGGGGTCGCGATCTTCGACTTTGATCAGGACGGCCGAAACGATGTTTTCCTGCCGGGGGGCGGTTTGTTTGGAGACCGGCAAACGTCAGGGCTTCCGTCGTCACTCTTTCGTCAGATCACAGATTGGCGGTTTGTCGATGTCACCGGCCCCTCGTTGATTGGGCCGTCACGGCACTACAGTCACGGTGCCGCCGTCGCCGACTGCAATGAGGATGGTTTTGACGACGTGCTGATTACCGGGTTCGGTGGGCTGACCCTCTATCAAAATCAGGGTGACGGCAGCTTTCGTGATGTGACGGCCGAATCCAAGTTAGATGATCGACTCTGGAGTTCCAGCGCGGCGTGGGGCGACTTCAATGGTGA
>CBIHQO010000940.1:0-2253 GCA_966211735.1 uncultured Schlesneria sp. | reverse complement strand
GTTCATCCGCGCTACAAAGACAACTACCCCCGCTACCTGCAGGTGATCCGCCATCTGGCATTCCGAGAAACGCCGGTGGGAACTCGTGTCCGCATCCAGAAGCTGCAGCAGGACATCTACGAAGCAGAGAAAGCGGAAGAATCCAGCCTGGAACTGGAAGCCATCGGCAATGAGGGGATCCCCGTTCTGAAGCAGGCGCTGACGTCACCACTGCTGGAAGTTCGCTTCTATGCGGCGACGGCGCTGGCGTACTTAGGCGAACCGGACGGATTACCGGCCCTGAAAGAATCTGCTCAAAAAGAACGAGCGTTCCGTGTGTTCGCTCTGGCTGCCATCTCGACCCTGGACGATGCGGATGCTCATATCGCTCTTCGAGAATTGATGAGCGAGCCCGGTGCCGAAATGAAGTACGGGGCCTTCCGATCGCTGTGGACTCTGGACAAGAAAGATCCGTTCATCCGTGGCGAATTGCTGGGCGTTCGAGACGAAGGCGAAGACAAGCCCAAGAATCGCGCGGGGGCCTTCATGCTGCATGCTCTGCAGACGACGGGCGACCCGATGATCCACACCTTGACGCGGACTCGACCTGAAGTGGTCTTGTTCGGGGCCAACCAGGAATTCCGTCCGCCGCTGTATCTGTCCGCGGGACGCCACATCATCATCACGTCGCAACCTGGCGACGACAAGATCTCGCTGGCCAAGTTTCAGGTCGGTCAGCCCGATCAGCGTCGCGAAGTTTCGCTGCAGGTGGCCGAAGTCATTCGCGCGGCCGACGAACTGGGTGCCACCTATCCGGATATCGTGCAGATGCTGGCAGATGCCTCGAAACAAAAGAATCTGCCAACTCGACTGGCCATCGACGAACTTCCCGAAGGGGGACGTGTCTACTACCGCCCCAACAGCTCGGGTGGTAAGAAACCCAAGGTCAGAGTCGGTAAAGACAACATGACCCCGAACCTGTTCCCTGAACAGGAAGAGCCGCCCGCACCGGGTGCCGAACGCAAGAAGGAAGAGCCTCGCGGCAATATGGCAAACGTGCCGGAAGAATCGACGCAGAAGTCGAAGGATAAGGACAAGAAATCGGATGATCCATCGTCGAAGGAAACCTCGTCGAAGTCATCCAAATCAACATCGCGATCCAGTCACGATGATTCGAAAAAGGAGCCTGAAAAGAAGGGGATGTTTTCGTGGTTGAGCTGGACCAAGGATGAGAAATAGAACGTCCGATCGATGAAGTTTTTGTAGCACGGATTTCCAATCCGTGTGGCAAATGAATTGACTGCGGACGGATTGAAAATCCGTCCTACGAAACAGCCGTGACCACTTCCCTGACTGCTGACATATCGACTTGAAGCCCGGCTGTGATCAGCCGGGCTTTGGTGCCATCCAGAAATCGCGTTTCCAACGCATCCGTTCCCGACTGTCGTCATGCTTAAATCCCTCGAACTGTTCGGCTTCAAGAGCTTCGCCGACCGCACGCGGTTCGACTTCTCGACTGGCATCACTGGTGTCGTCGGGCCGAACGGTAGTGGGAAGAGCAATGTCGTTGACGCCATGAAGTGGATCCTGGGAGACCAGTCTGCCAAAAGCCTGCGCGGCAAAGAGATGACCGACGTCATCTTCAACGGCTCATCCAGTCGCAAGCCGAGTGCCTACGCCGAAGCCACAATCACCTTTGACAACGCTTCCGGCTGGCTTCCCAGCGACGATCAGGAAGTCCACATCGGTCGACGCATCTGGCGCAACGGCGACGCCGAATATCTGCTGAACCGCAATACGGCTCGCTTGAAAGACATCAAAGATCTATTCATGGGGACGGGAGCGGGAACGTCCGCCTACAGCATCATCGAGCAGGGCCGTGTCGATCAGATTCTGCAGGCGAATCCGACCAGCCGACGCGCCGTGTTTGAAGAAGCGGCCGGAATCAGCCGGTTTCGATCGCGAAAGGTCGAAGCCCAACGCAAGCTGGAACGCGTTGCCCAAAACCTGGAACGCCTGACCGATATCGTCGACGAAGTCGAAGCACAGCTCAATTCGACTCGCAGCCAGGCCGCCAAAGCGGCCAAGTACCGTGAAGTCTCTGTCGCGCTCAAGCAGTGGTGGTTCGGATTGGCGGCTGATGACTATCGGCATCTGACCGCCGAGCTCGAAGTCGTTGAACAACAATTGGCATCATCCGCTGGCCGCGTCGATGAGTTAACCGAACTGCATCGTGGACTGGAAGAACGTGAAGCAGCCTTCGATGCGGATCTC
>CBIHQO010000939.1:0-2275 GCA_966211735.1 uncultured Schlesneria sp. | reverse complement strand
ACACCACAGTCAGGTGGGATGCGCTCTAAGTTAGCGAGCAAATGAATCGAGGATCATCAGTAGTCTCCGCTGATGACTTCGCTGCCCGCTCGCGTGGCGAGTGACAGGTAAACGTTGTAGTCCAGACTGCGTCCCAGAAAGCTGATATGACCATCTGCAAACAGGAAATGAACCCCGCCTCCTGAGTGGCGGCTGTAGAATTGATTGGCGTCAGACAACGGATCGCCTGGACTATGCCGTTCGCCCGCATGTCCGAGCACCATGCCGGACCCATGCTCGGGAACCAACTGGCCAACGCCGTCGCTTGGATCGCCCGCCAAGAGGGCTCCCGTCACGGACCCGGTCCAAGTTGCTTCACCAAGACGATGAGAGCGCTCACCGATCATAATTGTCTGAGACAGCCCATCTGTGATCCCGGCGAATGACACATTGCTGTTGCGAAAGAAAAGGCCCTCCCCATCCACTCCGGGCTCGGAGATGCCATACATTCCCACATAGTTCGCCGATCCGACATTGCAGATGACATCTAATGGAGTGCCGGTCGCGGGGTCGTATCGCCTGGCCGGCCATTGAGGCTGGGCATCGTCCGACGGACACATCAAGACAGGAAAATTCTTGAGGCGCATCGTCGCGTTTGCGGTGGACTCAATTCCCGAAGAAAAATCGATCGCCTGAAACGCTGGGGTTTGGTCCAGTTGCGGCATCAGCATTGCAGCCCAACCCCATCCGGATCCGAGATCGTCTCCGGTGGCCGTGAAGCTGGAAACGTAACCGGGGGGCAAGACCTTGTGTTGGTCGGTGTAGTTGTGAACCGCGAGTCCGAGTTGTTTGAGGTTGTTCTTACATTGACTTCGGCGTGCAGCCTCGCGCGCCTGTTGAACTGCTGGCAACAGCAGGGCGATCAATACCGCAATAATCGCGATCACCACCAGTAACTCAATCAATGTGAACCCGCGAGTTCGATCTGACGAAACTCTATTTTTGGACATAAAAAGCTCCAGGCAGCCTGTATCTGGCATGGCCCCTCACAAGCAGACTTCGGACAAATCCGGCCCGCGCATGTCTGAGGGTAAAAAGAAGATGCATGCGGCGAGGACAAGGTACCTGGTACCGGACTCGACCGCTGGTGGTGACGGTGCGAAGCAGAGGCGCGTCGTCGGGGCTTATACTCGCCAGATGCAATAACAGACGCAGGCACAACGGCCTGCAACAGGAGGCGGTATCGAAGGAACGGCGGAAAAGACGCGAAGGCCTTCGACTCGAAACCCTTCGTGCCATGAGGCGCCGAGGAAAAAGACGGCGGTGCTGATCCAGTTCGTCGCGACTCGACTCAGGATTGCCAAGTCACCAAACTGCGATCCGTCGAATGACGATTCTTGCTCTTCGTCGGTTCGGATCGGACCACGATCGATATCATTGTTGGGTCGTACACCCAGCAACACCGGGTGCCAGGCCTGATTCTCAATCAAGCTTTCAATCGGCGTGCCGCGACACTCACCATCCATATCCGGCATAAAGACCGGAGCATGGAGAGTGTGGAGGATCAGAATCCAGGTCAAGAAACGATGCACAATCTCACCCTTAGGCGAGTGATTCTACCTTGAATGGCGTGCGCAACAAGAGGGTCTGCCTGGTTTCCCGCCTGTGCGAGAATGACGAGGCGCTACGTTAATGACGTTTGGCTACGTCCGATGGATTCGACGAACGGCATCGGCCAGGCGATCGAGATCGTCCTTGGTGTTATAGAGCGACAGCGAGGGCCTGACGGTGGATTCCAGGCCGAACCGACGTAGCGACGGCTGAGCACAGTGATGGCCCGAACGAACGGCGATGCCTTCGGCATCGAGAGCTCGGCCGATCTCTTCTGTGCGACGATTGGGGAGTACGAAGGAGAGGACGCCGACCTTTTCGCGGGCAGTCCCGATCAAGCGCAGGCCGTTGATCTCGCGCAGCTTTTCGGTGCCATATTCCAGCAGCTCGTGCTCGTACTTGGCGATGTTCGACAGTCCGAGTCGGTTCACATAGTCGAGTGCCGCGCCCAGGCCGACCGCATCGGCGATGTTGGGAGTTCCCGCTTCGAACTTGGCGGGTGGCGGGCTGTAGGTGGTTTCTTCGAAGGTGACGTTCTTGATCATGTTTCCGCCCCCCTGCCATGGCGGCATGATTTCCTGCAGTTCTTCCTTCGCGAAGACCGCACCGATTCCGGTGGGGCCGAAAATCTTGTGGCCGGAGAAGACGAAGAAGTCGACATCCCATTGCTGCACGTTCACCGGCA
>CBIHQO010000938.1:0-2296 GCA_966211735.1 uncultured Schlesneria sp. | reverse complement strand
AGATTGTCGATTGCTCAAGGGATTAGTCGAGCATCACGCCAGCGGCCTGGTCTTCATGCCCGGATGGCAAGGCCGACAATTATCCCTGGTCGATACGGAGTTGGGAGATCTGTGTCCGGTCGTGATGGACACGGCGCAACCGGGGGGCTGGGGGTCTCGCACAGCCAGTCACTTCGAACTGACGGAATTGGGTCGCCGCAGCCTGCTGACGAAATTGGCGGATACGCAGGAAGACAACATCGAAGTCTGGGAAGGCTTACCCGGTTTTCAGTGGTACGCCCCGGCGGTCCGCGCCAAAGCGGGCTGCGAGGTGCTGTGCGTCCATAAGGATGTCTCGAACGAATTTGGGCGCCTGCCCCTGCTGGCGACTCGCACGTTTGGAGCGGGAAAAGTCTTGTTCATGGGGACGGACGGTGCCTGGCGTTGGCGAAAAGGGGTTGAGGATAAATACCACTATCGGTTTTGGGGACAAGTGGTACGATGGATGGCCTATCAGCGCAACATGGCTAAAGGCGAGACGATGCGCATGTATTATTCGCCAGAGCAACCGCAGGTGCGGCAGACAATTGCGCTGAATGCCAATGTGATGGAACGCAGTGGTGAGCCCCTGCCGAAAGGAGATGTCACGGCGCGCATCGTCGCTCCTTCGGGTAAGTCCGAGACCGTGCGGTTTAACTCCTCTGGAGATGAGTGGGGCGAATTTTCGTCGCATTTCACTCCGCAAGAACCCGGTCGGCACGAAGTCACTCTGGCCTGCAAACAGACGGGGGCCACATTGCAGGCCTCGTTCTTCGTTCAAGGTGTCCCGATCGAACGAATTGGGCGAGCGGCACGTCCCGAAGTGATGGACGAAATCGCTCGTGTGACAAAGGGACAGGTCATCGCGGTCGATCGCCTGGAGCATGTTCTGCAATCGCTGTCGGCCCTGCCCGAGCCCCCTGCTTCGGTCAGGCGAGTTCAGTTGTGGTGCCATCCGATTGTGGCTTCGATTCTGGTGATCATGCTGGCGGTATTTTGGATCGGCAGAAAAGTAGTTGGATTGATTTGATGTCTTGTTCGTTATGATGTCGGCGACGAATTGCCGCCCGATGGCCACGGTCATCTCGTTCGAGGAGTAACGCGAAATGAGCGTCGTACAGCCGAAGACCAAATTGGTGTTGCCCGAAGCCCTGCAAACTCAGTTACATGAGTTTCGGCATCGTGTCTGGACCATCAAGTCGATCGAAGCCGCTTGTGGTGCGGTCTTCGGAGTCTTCATTTCGTATCTGGCCGTGTTCGCCCTCGATCGTGTGATCGATACCCCCGGCCCGGTACGAATGGCCATCTTCCTGCTGGCCGTCGGGGGCTGCGCGTTCGTTCCGGTTTATCTGCATCGCTGGATCTGGTGCCATCGCCGATTCGAGCAACTCGCTCGACTTGTCAGTCGGAAACTCCCGTTGATTGGTGATCAGTTGCTGGGGATTATCGAACTCGTTCGCAGTGAGTCCGAACAGCAGCGGTCGCGAGCCCTGGTCGAAGCCGCTGTGGCTCAAGTCGCCGTCGAAACGGGCAAGCGTGATCTACAGGCAGCGATCCCCAACCCGCGACATCGATTCTGGGCGTGGATGGCTGTTGTTCCCGCTGCCGTGGCGATTCTGATGCTGTGCTTGTTCCCGGCTGCCGCGACAAATGCCTGGGCACGCTTCGCCGCACCTTGGCAATCGGTCCCGCGCTACACGTTCACTGCGGTCGAACAGTTGCCTCAGCGATTGGTGGTGGCTCACGGGGAACCGGTCACCGTTTCAGTCAAGTTGCTGGAGAAGACGCAGTCCAAACCGCCTCGGGGCACCGCCTGGTTGGGCAGTCAGTTGCCAATCACCGCGGAATTGCGCGACGGTCGCTATGAGTTCTCACTTCCCGCTCAAATTGACTCCGGCTGGTTCTCTTTGAAGATTGGTGACGCCCAGCAGCGTGTTCGCCTGGAACCGATGATGCGTCCCGAGATTTCGACGGTCGTGGCAGAAGTACAATTGCCCGACTATCTGCTGCGTCCGCAAGTGATTCATAAAGACGTTCGTGGCGGCACAGTTTCTATTGTCAACGGAAGCACGGCAACCTTTAAGGTCACCGCGAACCGTGAACTGTCGAGTGCCTTGATCGACAATCAATCCGCGAGTGTCGCCGGAGCCACCATCTCCAGTGAGACGAGTAAGATTCAAGCGTCACGAAAGATGATCTTCCAATGGCAGGATGAATTTGGCCTGGGTGGCCTGGAGCCATTCACCGTCAGCATCACCGGTCGCGACGACGAAGCTCC
>CBIHQO010000937.1:0-2300 GCA_966211735.1 uncultured Schlesneria sp. | reverse complement strand
GCCAGGATCAGGCTCGTCGAACTGTCATCGAGCTGTGCGATACAGCCCAGTATGAATTGGGATTGCCGGCGACTGCCGTCGTGCTGGAGTTTGTGTTCGGTGGTTGCAATTCACTGGATGACTACAGCAGCTACCTGACCCCCGGAAAACTTGGTGACCTGTACAACAATATCGATGGCGAATTCGTCGGAATCGGCATCGAGATGAAGGCTGAGAACGGCAAGGGATTGCTGCTGGTCAATGTTCTTCCAGAAAGCCCTGCAGAAGAAGGGGGGGCGTTGGCTGGGGACATCATCGTCATGATTAACAATGTCGATAGTCGGAAGATGTCGACCGAAGAAGCAGCCTCGCTGTTGCAAGGGCAGGCGGGAACCCGTCTGCAACTGACACTGATGAATCCAACCACGTCGGAAGAACGCCGGGCCACGTTGATTCGTCGAGCTGTAAAAGTGAAGAGCATCCCGATCGCGAAGATCATCGACCGAGCCAACGGCATCGGTTACATCAAGATGACGGGGTTCCAGAAGAACACGGTTGAAGAACTGGATGCTGCTCTCCTGAAACTGAATAAAGAAGGGATGCGAGCTCTGATCTGGGACGTTCGTGGAAATCCCGGAGGCTTGCTGACAGCTGCCGTCGAAGTGCTGGATCGATTCATCTCTGATGGAGTGCTGGTTTCGACGCAAGGTCGCACACCCGATCAGAATTCCACCTACTCGGCTCAAGCTCCTGGAACCTGGAAGGTGCCGCTCGTGCTGCTGACCGATGGCGACAGTGCCAGTGCCAGTGAAATCGTGGCAGGGGCGATTCATGATCATCACCGTGGAACGATTGTGGGACGCAAGACCTACGGCAAGTGGTCGGTGCAAAGCATCCTGCCTGGTCATGCCGAGTCTGGCTTCCGATTGACGACTGCCAAGTTCTACTCGCCAAGCGGGCAGACCTATGGCAAGATTGGAATCCGACCTGATATTGAGATTGCCGCTGGCGAATCGACTCGCACGGGTTATCGTGGTCGTCGATCTGATCCGCTGGATGATGATCGCGATGTCGAAGCGGGACTGGATGTCCTCCGGAAGCAAATGGCCAAGCGATGAGGGGCGAATCTGAAGCATGGCTCTACTCAGGACGGGGCGCCGCACCGGCGCTCCGTTGGTCATTTACAGCCGATGCTCCACTCGCTGATGTCCGATTGGCCCGCGAAACGGGCGAGATCCTTGCTGCAGATATCTCTGGCGGATTGTACCTGCTCGATCGCCGCGGGCGAGTTGTCTCGCTGATCAGGACGCGCCATGAAATTCAAAGGGTCGCCTGGGCCGACTCCGGGGTCGGTGGCACGGCTGTGATCGACAATCGAACCGTGGTCTGGTTTGATCGCAAGCTGCAGTTTGATTGGACTCGCGAAGTTCCCGACGATGTGCTGGCGATCTCGATGGATCCGCATGCAACGCATGTCGCCATCTCGATGGCCGACGGCGTAACCGCGGTGCTGACCTCGGAGAGTCGCAAAGTCAGTCGATTCGAGACCGTACGCCCGTTGCGCTATATTCATCTTTTGGCGACCGTCACTCATCTGGTGGCCGCGGCCGAGCATGGTTTAGTGGGCCGCTTCTCAATGCGCGGCGAGACGGTCTGGACCGAGAAGTTGTGGTCGAACGTGGGTGATATGGCGGTCACTGGAGACGGACGGAATCTGTTTCTGGCCGGGTTTGCTCACGGTGTTCAATCGTACGATGGCGACGATGGTGGGTCACGTGGTTCGTTCATCACGGAAGGTACTGTGTCGCTCGTGGCTTGCGGCTATGCCCGAAAGCAGTTGATCGCGGCGACGTTGGAGCGCCAACTGTTCGCGATCAACGATGCCGGTGAACTGGTGTGGAACCTGACGTTGCCCGAGGATCTGAGTCGAATCCTGGTCTCGCCTTTGGGCGACTGGGTCATCCTGGGATTCGCATCCGGTCGCATCGTCCGACTCGACACTTCTTCGTGATTGGCCTTGATCGAGAAATAAATCCCGGCGTCTTCGCAATGGCGCGAACATTCTTTGTCGCTGGCCGCTCTATTCGGTGACGGTTGCTTGATGCAACGACGCTGAAGTCACACGGTGTGGCAGTGGCCTGCAAAGCCGCTTTCAGTGGGTTCGACTCCCATCAGCGTCTCTGGGGAGAATCGCCTCAACTGCAGTTCGCCATCACTCGTGCAAAAGAAACTCGAACAATCCCTCCAATCGTGTTTAGCCGGCATCGACGTAGGGGCCTCGGAAGAAGCCGCTGTCGACGGGGGCGGAGTACGTCACTCCC
>CBIHQO010000936.1:0-2318 GCA_966211735.1 uncultured Schlesneria sp. | reverse complement strand
CCGATTGGACATCATCGATGCCGCGATCGCATTTAACATCGCACAGTTCCAGTTGTTCGTCGTCATGGGTGAAAGCCCACTGCAGGGGCAGTAGCAACGCTCCTTCAATAACGACCATGCGACTTCATCAGGTTAGTGACGTCGTTCGTCTACCCCTCAAGCACTGTAGGGTGTTCACGAGTGACTCCTTTCTCTGGTGTAAGTCAGACCACCGCGCAACGTAATAATCTCACCAATGAGCATGTCTGGCGAGGTGCTCAAGCTCTGCACCTGCCATGGGGATTGTCAGCGCATAGCGTTGACCCTCAGTTCTCGGCTGTCGATACTGAACGGCATTCCCCGTTCGGAACCTCAATTACTCGGAGGGCTCATGGCTTCATCACCTGTCAGTGCCCGAGCTTCACGCACCAGAATCACCGCGTTCTTACGACACACCATTGCGACACTCATTCTGATTATGCTTTCGTCAGGAATGTCACTTGGTCCGGTAAAGCAGGCACATTCTGCAGAACAGTCTCATGCACCAAACATGATAATCATCCTGACCGACGATCACGGTTATGGCGACGTGTCGACCTACCGTGTGTCAGACGTTCGGACTCCACAGATTGACCGACTTGCGGCTGACGGAATGCTGTTCACGAACATGCGGTCCACATGCACAGTCTGCTCACCCGCTCGTGCGGCGCTGTTGACAGGTCGCTTTCCAGATCGGGTTGGTGTCCCAGGGGTGATTCGGACAGAAAAGGACAATTCCTGGGGATATCTCGACCCTGCTGTCCCCACGTTGGCAGCTGAATTGCGAAAAGCCAGCTATCACACAGCGATCATCGGCAAATGGCATTTGGGACTGGAGTCACCGAACACGCCCAATGAACGCGGATTTAATTTGTTCCACGGATTTCTCGGCGACATGATGGATAGTTACAACAGCCATTTGCGTCACGGCAACAACTACATGAGGCACAATGACGAGGTGATCACTCCTACGGGGCATGCGACCGAGCTATTCACGGATTGGGCCTGCGAATACCTGCGAGAACGAGCCAACTCGAAGGAACAGCCTTTCTTCCTTTACCTCGCCTACAACGCTCCACACTTTCCGATCGAACCCCCTGCGGAATGGTTGGAGAAAGTCAAACAGCGCCTGCCGAATCTCGACGAGAAACGAATGAAGAACGTGGCCTTTGTCGAGCACCTGGATCATAACATTGGTCGCGTCCTGGCCACTCTACGCGAGACGCAGCTTGCTCAACAAACGCTGGTCGTGTTCACCTCTGACAATGGCGGCTCGCTGCCACACGGCCAGAACAATGATCCTTGGCGTGACGGAAAGCAAAGTCACTACGATGGTGGCCTGCGAGTTCCCTTCGTCGCGAGTTGGCCAGGAAGGATCAAGAGCGGGGCACGCTCGGACTATGCCGGATTAACTTTCGATCTCTTCCCGACACTGCTGGAGTTGGCAGGGCAGCCCCTTTCAAGCGAACTGGATGCGATCAGCTTAGCTCCGGTCTTTCGTGGAGAGACCATGCCGACTGCGCGCGATCTGTATTTTGTCCGACGTGAAGGCGGCCCAGAGTACGGCGGGAAGAGCTACGAAGCCTTGATCCGCGGCGACTGGAAGCTGATGCAGAATAGCCCGTTCAGTCCCTACGAGCTTTACAACTTGAAAGACGATCCCTACGAAAAGATCAATCTGGCGACGACGAATAAGAAGCTCGTCAACGAACTTTCGGCGTCATTGAGACGCCATATTCAACGCGGAGGCTCTGTCCCCTGGCAGAAGCCTATCTCCGCTGCGGCATCGGCTCGTTGATCTCCCCTCTGCTTACTTGTCTGATTCCGGCGTTTCAGGCTTTCCAGACAGCACGGCTTCGATCGCTGTCCTCAATTGATCTCCGAAGCGTGCCCCGCCCCCAACGAACAATCGCGCCACTTTGCCAGTACGGTCAATGATGACCGTTTGCGGGATCGCTGTGGCGCCATATTTTTCAGCCACTCGGCCATCACGATCGAGAGCCACTGGCATCTCAAGCTTCAGTCGTTCCAAGGCGGCTTTGATCCGATCATCCTTTTCTTCCAGATTGATCGCTACCAGTTCGACACCTTGATCGGCAAATTCATGGACAACTTTGTCGATCTGCGGCATCACTTGCAGACAGGGCCCACACCAGGAGGCCCAAAAGTCGAGAATTATGACCTTGTCTCGTCGAGCGGAGAGCCGAAATTTAGATCCGTCGAGCATATCCAACTCAATCTCAGGAGCCGCCTTGCCGACCAGGGCCATCGGAATGACCTTCGGGTCGTGATGCAGGGCG
>CBIHQO010000935.1:0-2344 GCA_966211735.1 uncultured Schlesneria sp. | reverse complement strand
AGTTGAGGCAAGTCCTTCAAATAATTCAATCCGGCGTCCGAGACCTTCGTGAAGTAGAGCGAAAGGTTGGCGAGCCGCGATTTCCCTTGCAGGTATTTCAATCCGTTGTCGGTGATCTGCGTGCGGCCAAGATCGAGAACTCCCAGATTATCGAGATCTTTCAAGTGTGCCATTCCCGCATCAGTCAGCGGCGCCTCAGTGAGATAGAGGCACACGAGCCGCGTCCGACTCTTCAGATGCGCGCACGCCGCGTCATCAAACCGAACGTGGTCTGCGTAGAAGTTTTGAAGGTTGGGGAGTGATTCCAAACCAGCGAGGGTGGCCGCTGGCATCTTGTGACGGAGCAGATCAACCGAAACAATACGGTATGCAAATGGGATTAGGTCCCGAACGGATGTCTGCACCCAATTCGGCCCGGAGTACTCCCAACGCACTTCCCCACCAGCCGCTTCAAATTCTTTCGCAATCCGTCGCTCGCGCTGGTAGGGCATCCACACGAGCAGCACACCAAACAGCGCCGCCAGCAGAACAATGCCGATCCCGATCCGAGCGCCATACCTGCGAAGGAATCGCATCATGTTGAATCGGCCTCATCCTACGGTAACTGGGCAGATGCCTAGTCCCGGTAGGGACGATAGACAATAGCCCGCCGTTTCTACGGTGGGTCAGCCAACCGATAAGCAAGCGAGTCCCGCGAGGGACGACAGAAGCGCAGTTTAACAAGCGGCGCTTCGTCCACACAGATGTCGGTGCGGTGCAACTTCGGGTGGCAGGCCATACGTGCCTACCGACGAGATCCGTCAATATGTCCAAAGCCTACCGCAACTCGGCTGCGATCTGCACAGTCTCGCTGCGCTTGGCTGGCTTCGTCAGGTGATCGGCCAGGATTTCCAGGCTCATCTGGGCGTCGGGTGCTTCGGCGATGGCTTCCATCACGACCTCAAAGCCGACCAGTTCCTTCGGTGAGATCGCTGCCACGGAATCGAACGTGATCATGTTGTTGCGAATGGTGTACTGGCTGCCGCGAACTTCCACCATCTTCAGCTCAGGGGGCAATTGGATGCTCAGGCTAACGTTCTTGGCGACGGCACTGCCGTGATTCTTGAGCTGAATTTTTGAGGTCAATCGATCGCCGACGGTGACCACCCCCGTCCGGCCGACCGTTTCGATTTGCAGTTCCGGACGACCGACGACATCGACTTCTGACTTCACAGCCGCGGTGCTGCCGGCCGGACCACTCGCAGAGACTTTTGCCTGCTGCGTCCCCGGCGTGCGGGCGACCAGCTTGCTGCTGACAACGGTTTCGGCACCAGGAGGCAGCGCGCCCACGTCCCAGAAGATCGCCTTCTGAATCGGATCGAAGCGACCACCATCCGATGCTTCGACGAATTCCATCCCGGCCGGGACAATTTCGGAAACGCGAACTTGTTTCACTTCGGCGTTCCCTTCGTTCTTGATGTTGTTCGTGAAGACCGTTGGCCGGTCGACATAGATCTTCGTCTGACCCGATCGCGTCAGCACCAGCTGTTCGCCGATAACTTCGATGGCGCTTTCCAGTTCCTGACTGATTCCACCGTCGCCGGTCAGGACTGCCCGATTGACGGCTCGCCCTGGCTTCACCGCGACGACAGACAACACGATCTCTCGGGTTTCATTCGGGGCCAGCTTGCCGATTGGACATTCAATATCCGTCGCCGCTTCATGCTTCAGTCCGGCAGGGACCAGGTCGCGAACCGAGACATTGGTCGCAGCGGCGGTGCCGGTGTTCTTCAGCAGGAACGTCAGCTCGATCGTCTCGCCCATGCGAGCTTGTTTCGGTGCTTTGACATTGAATGACAGTTGAGGTGCCGTCACGACGATCTCGGCGGCCGCTTCGGTCGCAAAGCTGACGCGCGCGACGCTGCCGATGGGGCCTTCCTGCTGTGGGATCACGCGGATCGAGATCTTCTTTTCTTCGTTCGGCTTCAGCGTGCCGATCTTCCAGATCAACTTCTTGTCGAAGATTTCCGCTCGTGGGGCCGAGCCATTCATTTCGGTTCCCTTGGGAATCCGATCTTCCACGATGACATGTTGCGCATCGACGTTACCGACATTCTTGATGATGATCGAATAAATCATCATCTCGCCGAGTGTCGCCTGCTGAGGCGCCACTTTCTCGATCGTCAAGCGAGGTTGCTGCAGACCTCTCGGTGACGACCCATCAACAACTCCATCACCCAGCAAATCGTTATCAAGTGACTTGGGCTGTGGATCTGCGGGTCGCCGTGCGGGCAACGCAGCAGGCTCACCAGGAAGCTGCCGTTCGGGCAGTCGCCCAGACCCGAGGGTCCGGTGTAGGTCGCCG
>CBIHQO010000934.1:0-2360 GCA_966211735.1 uncultured Schlesneria sp. | reverse complement strand
ACTCCGGGATATCGGAGTTGTCATATGCCATCGCGAGAGAGAACCACGAAGTTTCCCAGCCGAAATGCTCGCCGGCAAGGCGCGGGAACCCATTCGAGCCGCAATAGACTACGCCGCGCGGTGCAACCACTTTTTTGTCGAATCATTCCATTTATTAGCTGGCTGTTTAACGGTCTTGGCCGAGGAACAGTCGTTGAATGAGCCGCGCTTTGCGATAGCCAACCTGACCGATGCGATCTGCGCTGCAAAACCGATGGGCGATGAAACATGCTACGTTGGAAGAGTTGATTCTTCTGATCAATGTGAAGAGGCCATTGTCATGGCCGCTAACATTGCGATCAACAAAGGGTTGAAATTGATCCCCCCGCAATTCATCGCAGCGGCACTGCTTGGGCAGGAATCCAGGGAGGATATCAGGTTTCTCGAAGCGATCCCGCTGAGGTTGGAGGCCGCTATGGAATTTCTGAACAGGGCTGAGCCCGCTAAGCAAGAGCTGCACCACCCGGAGCAAGATCTTCCCCCGCAGGTTCAACAAGTTTTAGACGAGTTAGATGCTCAGATCGAGAACTGCAATCAACGGAAAGAATTCGCGGTTATTGAGCGGGACTATGCAATGGCAATAAACCTCCGCACACAGGTTGAGGAGTTACGCAAAAAGAAAAGCCAGCTTATCCATGAATCGCGACGGTGCGGCCGGGGTTCGACCAACGCGAAGCCTTAGGTGTGGGGTAGAAAAAGGTGCAAGGAATTAAAGAGGGGTTTCTTGGATGCGCCGTGAAATCAAAAACTCCTATTTGGTTCCTGACACCATGTTTTGCTCGCTTCGGCCCACGGCTCTGGCACCGTTTTTTGCTCTCGAAGCCAATGATGAATCCTACCAAGTTTCCGACGGGCCGCTTATCGATGACCGACACTGAGTGGCTGGGATGTTACGATCCGGATGCCATGCTTGAGCACATCGGCATTACCGGCTGTGATTGCCAGTTGCGAGGTGCAATTGTCATGTCTTACTTTCGTCTCTTCAGGTCCAACACATGAACACGAAGGCGGAACTGCTGCGGCGCCACGAACGTCGTCAACAACAACCTGTTGCCGAGTCGTGGCACAGAATCGAGACTTGGCTCGGAGAGCATGCACCCGCGATTCTGGACACACTGCGTCCCGGGGTTTCCGCAAAGAGCATAGACAAATTGGAGCGAACGATTGGGCAACCACTACCGGCCGACGTGCGCGAGTCGTATTTGATTCACGATGGCCAAGATCCTTGGATTGAAGAAGATGACTACATTCCGGGTGTCTTCTTTGGATTGCGGCCTCTGTCGCTGCTGGGCGACGAGGGAATCGAGTGGTGCTGGCTGAACCGGACGGCGAGCAATCCTGAAGATTTCGACGAGACCGACTCTGAAGTCAGGAAGACGTTTCAATCACATCCGGTCGGGGCCATTCGGCACGCATGGATGCGTCCGGGTTGGATTCCATTGTACTGGGATTGTGGCCGAAATTTTCTGGGAGTTGATCTCGATCCCGGTCCAACCGGCACCGTCGGCCAGATCATTCCCTTTGGTCGAGATTTCGGCACCGGTACAGAAGATAAGTATGTGCTTGCACCGAGTTGGGCTCATTTTCTCGAAGACATCGCCGACGAATTGGAAGCGGGCCAAGGTTCTGTCGCTCCTCAAGATATCGATGGCAACTGGTTCACCCTGCGAGGATACAAATATTTCTGGGAGGCGATTCCCGATTGGTCGGGGGCCAAGTCACCGCGAAAATCATAGTCACGTAGGTCAGGCTGAGCTGTCCAGCCAGCATATTCGCGGACACTGTGTTTGAGAGCCGTAGGACCGGGTCAGAGCGACTCACGTGAATGAGACGGCGTCGCCGTAGCGATCTCGTAGGAGTTGCTTTCCTTTCTCGCCGACCGACTTGGGGTCGACCCACAAATCGGTCAGGTTCCAAGGTGCCTTGGCCAACAAGCGAGCTCCCTGAAGCCCGATCTTGTTCTGTCCAATCCTCAACTTTTCCAACTTCGGCAGAGACGAGCATTTGACCAATGCCCGGACCCCTTCCGGCCCGATACCGCAATCATCAATATCCAATGTGTGCACATGAGTCAGGTACGGAGACTCAATCAGCGCTGCGGTACCGCCATCCTTCAGCGGCGTCGCATTCAACGTCAACACGCCCAGCCGTTCGAATGGAACCGCCGCCAGCATTGTACCAATCGCAGATGTCAGTTCATTGTAGCTAAGGTTGAGTTCCAGCAGGTTGCGACAGCATTCCGATTCCAACAGCGGGGCGACAACATCATCAGTGAACTTGCAGACAGCGAACTCCAGCGTTTCCAACTTCTCGTACCGGCC
>CBIHQO010000933.1:0-2362 GCA_966211735.1 uncultured Schlesneria sp. | reverse complement strand
GGCCGCCTAGGATCTCCGCGTTGCTCCGTCAGCTAACCAATTCAGTGCTACGGCCAGGTGTGACGCTCTTCGCGGCCTGATTGGCTGACAAGTACTCACCATAGTTATAGCCGCGGTTTGGTCCCGCGATCGCACCGTTGGCGATCGCTCCCAAGACTCGGATTCTTTGGTCTTGGATGATTTCGCGAACTCGAATCGCGGCCGCGCGGGTGTTTTTATTGATGCGACTGACGATCAACATGCCGTCTGTATGTTGAGCGAGAATGCATGGATCGCTGACTGCCAGCAATGGGGGTGCATCAATGAACACGAAGTCGTACTCGTCTCGAACGTCGCGGATGACTTGATGCAACCGTGGTGACGAAAGGAGCTCGGCTGGATTGGCGGGGACATCCCCCGCCGTCATCACGCTTAGCCCATTGATGGTCGTGGGCCGAATGGCGTTGAGTGGATCGATTTCGCCAGACAGGGCTTCCGTGAAGCCGATCCCCGGAGCCAATTGGAACAAGTTGTGAACGTTCGGGCGCCGTAAATCGCCGTCGATCAGCAGAATCCTCTTACCTGATTGAGCGAGGGCAATCGCCAGGTTGCAGACCAGAGTTGTCTTGCCATCGCCGGGTTCGGCACTGCTGATCAGGATCGTGCGGGCCGCATGTTGCTCGGCGGTCACGAGGAACGCGGTTCGAATCGATCGATAGTCTTCTGCTTCCACCGAGTGCGATGCGACCAGGTATCGCAGGGCAGGGTGAGGCCCGGCACCGTTGTTATCTGCCGGTGTCTCGAATGCGACCACGCTTCCCAGCACAGGCTGGCGCAGGGTTGTTCGCACATCGCGAACGTTCTTCAACGTCAGATCCTTCAGCTCTCGCAACAGGCAAACAATCGCCACGACGAACATCCCGAAGACAGCCCCCCCGAAGTAGAACTTCATCAGCCGTTTCAAGACCAGGGCGTCTTTTACTGGCGCTAATGTCTTCAGCGAGTATCCGTTCGTATCCTTTTCGACGGTGACTTCACCCTCACGGTCCAATCGCTTTTTCCAGAGTTCTTTCAGTTGGATCAATTCCGAATTCAAACTCTGATCGGTGGCTCGAAAGCTGGCAAAGTTGTGTGATCGGATTCCTTCCGACTTGATCATCGCGTCGAGTTCCTGCTCTTTCAGTTCCACTTCCTGAATCTGACGGCGCAGCGAGTCCATGTAGATACCGACATAGTCGATTGCCTTTGGCCGTTGGGCCGCGGGAAGTTCCACACCTTCGGGTAGCTGCACGCCAAGCTTCTGGAACGTCTCGACGATCTTGGTGATGCTCTCGCGTGCGGAAATCAGATCGGGATGATCTTTGCCGAAGCTACGTGCCAAGTCCTGTTCGCGCAGCAACAGTGGGAGCAGTTGG
This sequence comes from uncultured Schlesneria sp., assembly GCA_966211735.1. Taxonomy (GTDB): domain Bacteria; phylum Planctomycetota; class Planctomycetia; order Planctomycetales; family Planctomycetaceae; genus Schlesneria. The sequence continues at coordinate 968 of CBIHQO010000933.1, read as the reverse complement.
GACTGATAGATGCTGATTTCCGTACTACGACTGGTTCGCTCGGAGCGGCCATCAGCATTCATGAAGCGACGGATTTCTTGTTCGATGGCATCCCGTGGATCGCCAGCCGCGATCGCATTCTCCAGGCTTTTCTGACGGGAACGAAGCTCGGTCTGCCGGATGCGATTGCGGTTGCGTTCTTCGCCCAAGGTGTGGATGACATCTTCGGGAGAGATGTTCGTCGTCGGGGCGTTCTGAGCTTTTGGTCCCACGTTTGAGCGAAATTCTTCGGGCACGGTCTGCAAGAAATCGTTGTATTCGGACTGCTTCACTTGAATCTTCTCGTGCAAGTCCGACGTCGTCTTCTTAGCCAGCGTCAACACTTCGGACGAATGCTTGCGACTCTCTTCGATCAGATATTCGTCGTAGGCTTCGATCACCGCCTTGACGACTTGGCGAGCGTCAGCGGGGACGCTGCTTGGGTAGCGAACTTCGAGAACACTGAAATGCGAACGATCCTGACCCGAGAGACGTTTGACTTTGAGTCCGTCGAGAACGGCTTCGACCAGATCAGACTGACCGCGAAACGTTGGCAGGTCTTTGAGGTTGCCGATTCGAATCGCTTTTTCCGCGATCATCGGGCTGACGATCAATGGAATGTGTTCGCTCGGCTTGCCGGTATCCTGCAGCATGCGTTCGCTTTCGCGAACAGGCGGCATGTACTTCCGCGATACGAGGATCTGCGCCACCGCTTCGTATTCAGGGCCAGCCTTGGTGTAGGCCAGATGGCCCAGCACTAATCCCGCTGCCAAACCACAAAGCAGCCACCAGCGGTTGTTAATCGCCAATTGGATGTAATTGATTGGCAAACGCTGAGCTTCATCATCGGGATTGATATGCCCCGGAAGGGAATCAGCGTGGAATTCAAATTCTTGCTTCACCGGATGATCTCTCGATGGATTCGCGTTACTGCACGTGCAGGGCAACTT
>CBIHQO010000932.1:0-2385 GCA_966211735.1 uncultured Schlesneria sp. | reverse complement strand
CTGTTTCAACGAGCTGTCACTCCACCTCCACCTCCACCTCCGCCGCCAGCCAGTTGAGTATTAGAGAGATTATCAACTCATCTGAACGATCCCGAGCGGATCGTTCGGATGCTCGTCACAGCCGAAGACATAGCAGACGCCAGCGTCACCCAACGTGATGCCTCCGTTGAGATCACCGAATTGAAACAGGAACCGCATCGCTTTCCCGCAGTGCTTGCAAAGCCGAGGGCCTGCGTCTTCGATGAGCCAGACCGGCTGGCCTCCCAGTTGGACCAGATCAGACAACTCGAACCCGTAGCTCGCGTGATTTGGCGCCAGGATGGCCGCCAGCAGATCCGCGGGTTTGGCAGTGTGGACTTTCAACAAGGGGGTTAGTTCTGGGACTGATTCCAGCAGGACCACGGGATCATAGTCAAGCAAGCCAGTCGGAGTCGGGATCGTTTCCAGCGGTTCGGCGGTCGATGACTCGACGCCGGTTTGGATCGGAATTCGAACCGGCAGCAGACTCCATTCCTTCTGCGGCGCGGGCCCGCCAGGCAATGTCATTGATCGTTGAATGGATGGGGTCGCATAGCATCGGACTGTTTGCTCGACATCAAAGCGATTGAACACGACGACCAGTCGTCCCATCCACGGCGGCGGGAATGACTCGTCCAATTGAACCTGGATCAGGAAGTCGGCTGGCGTGCCTTTGCCTGTTGCCACGTCTGGCCAGGTCTCACCGGCTTCAGCATAGGGACTGCCGCCGTAGCGAGAGGCGGTGACATCAGCAGGGTTCGGATCGGAATTCGGAGTATCCGCAACCAGCACGGAGCAGGCAAATCGTTCACCGCCTGCATGGTCGATCAGGCTTAAAACCTGGTCGCGTGTTGCCACTGTCAGCCTGGAATATTCGCGGCGAACACGACGAATACGAAGTCGATCCAGTATCAGCAGCCAACCCAGGACCATCATCGGCACGAAGACGATCGCAAAAATTAATGAGTAGATATCGCCGTTCACGCCGCACCGTTCTTCAAGATCTCGGACAGTTCCACAGCGCGATGTTCCTTCGCTGACAGATAACAGGCGTCGACCAAAGCCATCGTCTGCAGATTGTCATCCCCGCTGATTTCCGGTGTGGTGTTGTCCTCCAAGGCACACAGCAGTTGAGCCATCGGGCCCACGAATGCATCGGGAAACCAGACTTCGCTCCAGCGCGGCTGGTGCCAGATTGCCGCGGCCGTGGTGGTGTAATCGAGGGTACTCGGAGTCCGCTCGGGATAACTTGGCCAACCGATGGTCCCGCGAGCCATCCCTGTGGTTCCTTCAATCCGATATTTGATGCCGATGTCAGCCGCCGATCCCTCGCGCGAAGGTCCGGCCCAGACATCGTCGCAACTCATCGCTCGCAGGCCGTTCGCGTATTCCAGGATGTAAAGACAGATCCCATCTTCGTGCACAAACGTCGTGCGCGGGTCAGGGCGGATGCTCGCATACACCCGCTCTGGTTCACCGAACCAGAATCGCAAGGTGTCCAGATGATGAATACTCATGATACGAAGTGTGACCCAGCCCAGGTGCTGTTGCCATGGCATCCAGTGCGGGATCGCTCGCATATCGATCGTGGCGAGCACCGGTTCGCCAAGATCGCCACGAGCCAGCAGCGATTTGCAGGCGCGGACCGACTGGTCATAACGCATGTTTTGATTCACTGCCAAGACGATCCCGGCCGCATGGCACAGGCGAACGATCTCGCACGCCTCGGCGTAGTTCATCCCCAGTGGCTTCTGAGCCAGGATACCGCGGATGTGGTCGGCGTGTTGAACGGCCTCGCGGATGACTTCCAATTGGATATCGGGCGGCACCGCAATATCGATGACAGTGACTTCTGGGTCAGCCAACAGTTCGCGGTAGTCCGCGTAGGCTCGAGCAATCTGATGCCGACTGGCAACCGCCTGTGCCTTGGCAAGATCTCTGGCCGCAATCGCGACGGGACGAAATCCCGCCTGCTCATAGGCGACCAGATGGCAGTCGGCCATGATGAAACCAGCTCCAATGCAACCAATCCCGATGGACTTATCCCGCGGCAGCCGTGGTTGATAGGTGAGTGCTGGGGTCGTTTCAGGCATGATGCTCTCTGTTTGAATGAAGGCGATTCGCCATGCTAACCGTTCATGCCACGGAAGTTAATGTGAGTGACGATGCGATGGTTCCGACACAGCTTCCGACTGCATGACACAACTGACGGGACGGAAATGGCTGAGAGCCAAGGGCTAAGGGAAAAAAGGACACAGAGATGCACCTGCCAGAAGTTGCCATTCCGTCCCTTAGCCCTCAGCCCTTACCCCTCAGCCATCCCGAACCTTACGAAATGGCAGAATTTGTCAGTCCATGGCAGGTTTT
>CBIHQO010000931.1:0-2405 GCA_966211735.1 uncultured Schlesneria sp. | reverse complement strand
AGAGTCATTCCTCCTGTCTTCCATGAAGGCGAACACATCATGCACGCTGGTGAATTGTTTCAGAATGGACGGCTGAGTGAGGCTATTGCTGCCGCCATTCAAGAGGTTAAAGATCAACCAGGTGATCTGTCTCGACGAACGCTCCTCTTTTCGTTGCTCTGCTTTGAAGGTGATTTAAGTCGAGCGCGCAAACAATTGGATGTCGTCGGAAACCAAGCGACCTTGACGGAAGCTCCACTCTATGAGGGACTCCTCGCTGCAGAGGGGACTCGGCGCAAAGTCTTAACTGACGGACAGAGGCCGAGGTTTTTCGATGAGGTGCCAGCGCGACTCGAAAAACATCTGCAGGCCATCTGCAGGATTAAAGAGCGTCGTTTTGCTGAAGCCAAAGTCCTGCTGGATGCGGCAGAAGAGGAGCGTCTGGAACTTCGCGGTTCGTTAGGTGGCGTTGCATTCGATGATTTCGCCGATGCAAATGACATCACTCGCTCGTTCCTCGAATTCCAGCAGGGGCACGATTACTACTGGGTACCTTTGGAGCAACTTGCTCATCTGCAAGTTCTATTGCCCGATCCCGCACGTCCTCGGGATCTGTACTGGGCTCCCTGCCAGCTGATTCTTAAGGGAGGCGAAGTCCAACGGGGATTCACTCCGGGGTTGTACGCGAGCACCTTCCAAGCGACAGACACCGCACTGAAACTCGGACATGGTACCTATTTCAGCGACATCGGTGGTGGTATTTATTCTGGCCAGGGACGCAAGCAATTCGTAGCTGGCGAAGATGATCCAACTGTGCTCGAACTTGCAGATGTCACCTTTGACTAATCCGATCGACCCAGGGGCGAACAGAACGCAACGGAGGCGATTGAACTGAAAGTCCCACGGGGGTGCCTTCGTTATTCGGCATTCCCGATCGCCGCGGATAACAACTTCGGTACGACGGGACTGCATCTCCACAGGTCAAACGCCGTTGGACATGCTGACGGACCGGACGGCTTTGGGAGCATGGATCCCCAAGTTAGGCTATAACTATCGGAACATTTCTATGGCCAACTTCTACAACTATGAGACGAAAGAGCCACTGAAAGTGCTCTACATCTCCACAAGTCGCAAGGGGAACGTGATTCTTCATTCTCCCCGTGTCGGCTTCAGCATGCGATCTCCAGAAATCGTCGTTGCGAATGGCCAGGGCAAGGCCGGGCCTGCCGTTTCGATCGATCCTGGTCGGGGTGATTATCGTTGTGAATTTACGGACCTCATGCCCGGCACTGAAATTGTCGCCCTTGATGGAAATAGCAACGTCCTGGCAAAACTGCCGGTCAAGCACGTCAGTGAAGCGGGCTCATACAAGTGGATCAACGAACGCTTCAACAATCGCGGGATGAAAATCAGTCTGGACAGCCACATCGACTACGTCTGCTATGCATCAGAGATTCTTGGCGAAGGGATCTCCTTCAGGCCCAAGAGCGCTGCCCAACTCACAACAGACATTACCGACACGCAACTGTTTCATCACGACGATCGTAGCGACTTCTTCGGTAAAGAGGCGGCATCGTCGACCATCGGTGAAGGCTATCGCGAAGTCAGCACGCCCAGCCTGCATGTCGCGATCAGTGCGGATCTCGCCAGCGTGCATATTGATAGCTACGCTTTTCAATTCATGGCACCTGATGGAATGATCATCATTGGTCCCGACGCGGGGCAGCATATCGTCGACGAACTCTGGTTCAGGTTGCCGATGACTTGGCTGCGACGGAAGAACATGACATTCCTGGCGTCAGTCCTGCAGGCCCTGCATCCGGTTCTGCCGAATTCCGTCAACGGCTACAGCCCGCGCCTGGGTATTCGTGTGGAGTTAGGCGGAACTCCAGGACGCGATCTGCGATCAGGTTCTCCACGACTTACATTTGAGACAACCGTCGATTTTACCCTAAATACGACACAACGAATGCGCAGCGATATCACTTTACGTCTGCTATCAGGCGGCAACCCTGATAAGTCGCCTGATTGGGTGTTAAGCCTGAAAGCCGACTATGTTTGTCGCGACACAATGTGCCGCGACAAACAGGATTCAGTCGGCCTGTACTTCACTGCCGGCGGCAAATGAGCCTTGGGAAGTCAAGCTCGTGCATCAGAAAAATAGATCGCGTACGCCTCGATAGTTGGGCAGTGCCGGAACGCCCATCGGCCGCTTGACCGACGCCCTGGCCTTGCGGTCGGCACGGTTTGAAGGAAAGAAAATGGCAGAAGTCACTTTCGTACTCACACGTACACCGCGAGAAGAATTCTTCTTCGTCAGCGGTGCCAGAAGCAACTCGAATGTGGAAGAATCGGGACTCAACGAAGAAGAGATACAGCGCCAGTATCGAAAGTCGACCACACGTCTTGACCAGCCTGCTGATGTC
>CBIHQO010000930.1:0-2443 GCA_966211735.1 uncultured Schlesneria sp. | reverse complement strand
AAGCAGAGACTTTAAGCATCACTCAAACGTGATTGCCGTGTTACCGGGGGGCAGGGAAGGCAGCCTCAGGTAGATTGAGGGCCCCCATCGCGTTATTTACCAGGCAAACTGGAATGCTGCTCGCATGCGAACTCTTAGGAATCAACCGAGACCTTCGCGACGCCAAATAGATGGCCGCAGTGACAGCGGGAGCGGCGAACGTGCAGGACGGCACGGCACTCGGGACATCGCTTCTGATGTCGTTCTAGCGGCGTCTCGACGGAGATCGCAGTGATGATCGGGTGCGAGTTGATCCGATCGATATGAGCCTTATCGGCGACAGCCATAGCGCACTGAGGATGAATCCCTTCGCGCGAATAGCTGGGATGTCCGCAGATCGGACAGGGAAGTCGAGTGACACCTTGATAGAGTGGCACGGGCTTCTTGCTTGAGTTCGACATGAAGTCTCCCTGGTCCGAATTGGCTGGTCGGTGAACTGCATGTCACCAGGCCGAAAAAACTTGCATGGGGTCACTGTCTGGGCCGAACAGGCGTCGACAGTGACCAACCATGCAAACATCAGGCCTAGTAGCGCGATCGTCCGCCACCGTATCCACCACCGCCACCGCTACGGCCGCCACCACCGCCGCCGCCACCGCGATCTTCGCGTGGGCGAGCTTCGTTGACGGTCAGGGCGCGACCATCGACGTCTTTACCGTTCAGCTCGTTCATCGCAGCCTTACCGGCTTGATCGTCGCTCATTTCGACGAAGCCAAAACCCTTGGATCGACCCGTATCGCGGTCCATCACGACTTGGGCTGAGCGAACTTCACCGAAAGGCGTGAACAACGCCTCGAGTGATGAGTTGTTTACGCCGTACGTCAGGTTGCCCACATACAATTTCATTGCCATCAGCTGTTCCTTCGAAATCGCCCAGCTAACCTGACGTCCTTAAAACCGGCGTGCGAGACGAACCACTTTCCTGGCCATCAGCAACAGAGCTGACGGCACTCAATCGACTTTCCGTTACGGCGTGAAACCACCGTTTAATGACAAAGGGCCCGACCAAAGGTCGTTCAAGCATTTTTGTACCGCTGATAGCGCAAGCGTCCCCATTCGGGTCTGGCCGCTGCTGGCAGATATGATTTCGACAGAGACATTTGAAGGAATCGCCACAAGTTCAAAATCGAGTCTTGTGAGCTTAGATTCCATAAGATTCGCATTCCTGAGAGACGCCGCACCGTTAAAAATACCAGCGAAAACGATGAGCGACCCGGACTGCCTTGTGGCAGAAAGCGAATTGTCGTGATTCGGCCGATGTCCTGAGAGTACCGGGATTTGGCGCGAATTGATAGACCAGCATCGATATTCAGTGGGAAAATCACAGATGTGCGATCGGAAGCGGCCGAACATGAACCTGTAGAATGGTTGTGCTGGTTGGTATGATAGCCCGTGGTCAACCTCGTTTGGCCATCGGTAACGACAATGTGACAATGGCGTTTGCCTGCTCTGAATCTCGCTCGCTCTGGTGATCGCGACCGATGATTTGTCGTAAGGCTTTCCTAGAATGGTTCTTGGGTCATGAAGATTCTTGTGATTGGCAATGGCGGTCGTGAACATGCGATCGTGTGGAAGCTGAAGCAGTCCCCCACGGTGACGCAGGTTTTCTGTGCTCCCGGCAATGCCGGAACTGGCTTGGATGCGACGAATGTCGACATCAAAGCCACCGACATTCCCCGCCTCCTGAAATTTGCGCAGGCAGAAAAAATCGATCTGACAGTGGTCGGGCCTGAGGTTCCGCTCGTTGCCGGGATCGTCGATGAGTTCCTGAAAGCGAACTTGGTGATCTTTGGCCCCACGAAGAAAGCGGCCGAACTCGAAGGCTCCAAAACTTTCGCCAAGGAACTGATGAAGCGAGCGAATGTCCCGACAGCCGAATTTCGCGTCTTCACCAACTCGGCCGAGGCCATCAGCTATATCGACGAGAAAGAGCATACCGAGCGGTTTGTTGTCAAAGCCGACGGCCTGGCAGCCGGTAAAGGTGTCGTTGTCTGTTCGTCTAAAGAGGAGGCGCGGGACGCCATCCGACGAATGCTCCTCAAAAAAGAGTTTGGCGAAGCCAGCGACCGAATCGTGATCGAAGAATGCCTGGTGGGTGAGGAAGTCAGTCTGCTGGCATTAGTCGACGGCAAAACGATTATTCCTCTCGAAGCTGCACAGGATCACAAAGCGGCACACGACGGCGACACCGGTCCCAATACGGGAGGCATGGGAGCTTATTCCCCTACCCCGATCATCAGTTCCGATTTGATTGATCTGGTCGTCGAAAAGGTACTGATCCCGACTGTTCATCAGTTGAAGAAGGAAGGCCGTCCATTTCGGGGGTGCTTGTACGCCGGATTGATGCTCACGAACCAGGGGCCGAAAGTCCTGGAGTTCAACGTCCGCATGGGCGACCCGGAAA
>CBIHQO010000929.1:0-2458 GCA_966211735.1 uncultured Schlesneria sp. | reverse complement strand
TTGTAGAGCTGTTCCTGACCTTGTTTCATCGTGCGATCGAGTTCTTTTTCTTTCGCTTCGATCGACTTGTTGCGTTCCACCAGCTTCTGCTGGGTCGCTTCCAGCATGCGTTCTTTCTTCTGGATGTCGTCCTGCAGATCTTTGATTCCGGACTCGCGCTTGTCGAGTTGCCGTTCTTGATTGCGCAGCGCGTCGCGAGCACTGTTCAGCTCTTTTTCCACCGCTTCGCGGCGGCGGAAGCCTTCTTCTTTCGCGGTCAATTCGGCAGTCTTCGCGATGTTTTCGGCTTCTCGCTTGGCCTGCTCGACGATTTCATCGCGAGTCTTATAGGCACCGCCGCGAACCGTGCGTTCGACGATGAAGCCGATGGCTCCACCAAGTAAAACGCCGAAGACTCCCCCGATCAGATATTCCATAGTGCCCCCCAATTGCCGTGATCCGGAGACACCAAACGGACGAATCGTGCCGAAACACGAGGTCCTGATCAGGACATGGCATTCCGCCTGATGACAGAGTCACCAGTCGGTCGAGAGCAAACGGATTGTTGAATCGAGATGATCAGCCGCGAATGAAGCGACGCGACGGAATGGAAGCTGTCACCAGTTGGACCGACCCGACAGGACTGCCGAACAAACGGGCGCACCAGTCCCAGGGAGGACCGTTCGCCAATCTGTGCGCGGCGATTGCCGGCCAAATGGAATTGCGCGAATTGGCCTGCTGCAGGATCGCGATGGTCTGCTCATCCAGTTCGACTGGCATCGCTCCCACAGCAATCTGCAAACACCGATAGGCTCGCTGAAACAGCAAGACCATCAGTTCAATCAATTCGCCAAGGAAAGGAAACATCCTGGCACCTTCACACAACTGACCATCAAGAAACAACTTGCGAGGCGGAGTTTGCATTGCAAAGCCCGCATTCGAAAGACCGTTCGTCTCCGAGCCATGAACGACTCGGCTGTCTCCGGGATGTATTTTGGAAAAAACGTCCCAGATTGCGGTCGCATCGTAACACGTTGCAACACATGTGCAACTCTACGGTCGGTCCCTCGTGAAATTCCCTAGTTATTGGGTCACCGTCATTTCCGCGCAGGCGGAAATCCATCCGTTTTAAGGTCGTATTTCGTCAGTCATCGTCGCAGCAAGAACCGCATTCAACCATTGTCTCACGACTCTCTGGATTCCCGCCTCCGTGGGAATAACGCACACATGATTTATGACTTGCGAGTCATGATTTTCGGGGCTGCGGCGATGGCTTCGCGGACCAAGGTTCCCATCTTCGGGTGAGAAGGTTCCAGATCGACAGTTAAGCCTCCTTCGATCAGCGTCTCGGTCGCTGTCGGACCGATCGAAGCGACGACACCCCGCTGGGTCGCCTGCAGCCATTTTTCACGAGAGCCGGATTCGTCAGCGACGGCGATCAGGTTGTGGAATTGCTGCGCACTGGTGAACAGAATCAGGTCGAAGTCGCCGTTGATCGTTTGCTGGATTGCCTGACGTAGCGGTGCGGTATCTTCGGGTAATTCCCAGCGATAAACAGGGACGGACAGAACGCTGGCACCCAGGCGCTGCAGTTCCCCTTCCAGCGTTTCACTTTGCTTTCCGTACTCTTGAACGGCGATTTTCTTTCCGGCGAGCGGGACTTCGGCCACGAGCGTTGCCAGGAGCTCGCGCCAGGTATTCGGTTCGGGAGCCCGATGGTCGATCTTCAAGCCCCAGTCTCGCAGCACGACCGTCGGTTTGGGGCCGCGAACCACGATCGTGCAGCGATTGAAAGCCGCCAGGATCTCCGGTCGAGACCACCGCGTTTCCAGCACTTCCATCAACGCAGCCGCCCCGACACCGGTCAAGAACACCATGATGTCGACCTGCCCAGCAAACAGGCTCTCACCAAACGCCAAGGCGGCGTGATTTTCCTCCAGCGGGACTTCTCGCATCGACGGAGCCACCGTAGCGATCGCACCGTGCCGCTCGATCAGTGAACGCATCTCGTCGGCCCGGCGACTCTCCAGGCTGAGGACGCGCAGAGGGGACGTAGAGGCCTGCGGGGGTGTGTCGGTCATGGGCGGAATCTCAATTGGTCAACGGGTCGCGACTCGCAGAGTATCGACTTGCGGAGATTCGGGATCAAGTTGCGATCGGGCCATATTTCCTTCCCGCGCTCCCCTGAGTAAGATGTTCGGACTGGCCACAGTTGGTCCCGGACGAGACGCGCCGTACCCGGTTATGCAAAGACGACGCCCTATTCAAAAGGGGTATCGTCATGGCGTGGTTGCTGCTGATTATTGCCGGGTTGATCGAAGCAGGTTGGGCTGTCGGGCTGAAATTTACGGATGGCTTCACCAAGTTCTGGCCCAGTTTGTTTACCATCCTGGGGATCGTGGCGAGCATGATTCTGCTGTCAATCGCCGCTCGAACCTTGCCGATTGGGACGGCCTACGCCGTCTGGGTCGGAATTGGC
>CBIHQO010000928.1:0-2468 GCA_966211735.1 uncultured Schlesneria sp. | reverse complement strand
AATGGTGTGGGACAGTTGCAAGGCGGCGTAGTAGCCGTGATACGTCGTGGTCAAACCGGTCTGGGAATCGCCAATGATGATGGCGGGGCGGAAGATCGTGACCGAATCGAGAAAGTCGGCTGCTCGAACCAGTGTCTCGGCTTCCAGCTTGCTGCGTTCGTAATCGTTCGAAAATTCCTGTCCGACATCCAGTTCTGATTCCAGAACTCGCCCCTGTCGCAAACCCGCCACGTAGGCGGTTGAGACGTGGTGCAGCTTCTTGATCTGGGTATTGCGACAGAACTCCAGCACGTTTCGCACGCCACCAACGTTGGAACGCCAGGGTTCACCATCTTCGCTGGTTGAGTGGAACGTGAGGCTGGCCGCGTTGTGGATCAGTGTCGAACAGTATTCGGCAACCCAACGGACGCCAAGCGGATCCAGGCCCAAATCTGGCTGGGCGATGTCGCCTTCCAGAACGACGGGACGCGGCAGGGCATAGCCAAGCTCGGCTTCCCATGCGCACATCGCTGCTTCGACTCGCTGGCGAGCCGTCTGCCGTCGATTGGAACGAACGATAACAGCGACCGGAACGTGAGCCAGTAGCAGGTCTCGCAGCAGGTAGTTCCCGAGCAAACCGGTGGCACCGGTCAGCAGGTGATAACTCATATGGCAAGGTTTCCGGAGTAATGTCGTAGGTTCGCCAAGTCCCTGGTTCACCTTTGCATCTTCAGTGCCAGTTTCCCACAGGCCGTGACCAACTTTATCTTTTGCTCGTCGAATAACTCATCGACGCGGCCAAACATGCGTCATTCATTTCTCTGCCAGTGTCAGCATGACTGCGTCGACCGACATTCAACTCGGAACAGATTCGACCCGCATTGAATTGCGAATCCCTACAGCCGTTCCTGCTTGCAACAATTGCCGATTCTGCCAATGGCATCACCAAAAGCCGCAGTATCATAGCTGAAATGTACACCAAGGGGGAGTACCTGCACGCTCGAATTTGATCGCAGTTTCGTTGCCGTCTATGACGTAACGCATTATTCGTAAGCGTGTTGTGGCTCGAATAGGCGGTTTCATTGAGCTGGCAATTCTATGACTTTTTTCTGGGTTGGGTAGTTCGGATAAACTTTTCTGAGTGCGCAAAGTGCTCTCGGCGAATCGATTCCGTCTGAATGAGCGCGAGATGGGGGTCGATGCCTGTAGTCACCGCCTGAGCGATTTTCAGACCGTGATGATCTTAGAGATGCTTTCCAATAATGCCCATATTGCCCAAGTTGAAGTCCCCGCGGTCCACGGTGTTTGGGTTTGTGTTCTTGGGCGGGTCAGTAAATGGCGCTCAAATTCATGAGGTGCGTCTGGCCAATGAGTTACACCGTCGTGGATTCCCGGTGCATGCCTGGTGGATCGTCGACAAGCCAGATCGGTCGCCTCTGACGCCCGGCATCCCCGAGCGGTGGCTGTTTCATTCTTTCCGCTATGCCACGGGCAGGGTCTCTGGCATGCTGGACACGATCGGAAAGTGCACCAGTTCAGTCATGAGCGAACGCTGGCGATCGGCATTATCGCAGCGAATTCCCTGGATGGTTGCCGGGACGTTGCGCGGCATGATCAAAGTCGTTTGCGAAGGAGTTCACACGGATCAACGGCTGATTCGCCGCTTCGCACGCGAACTGACCGATGCGGGAGTGACTCACACGCTGCAGACGATCGAGTTGATGGCTCCATTCGTTGAGGCGGCTCGCACTCATGTGCCTCACCCGTTGAAATTTATGACGCAATTTCAGGGGTACGAGACCTACGCCCCCTACGCGTCGAAAATGGGGCTTGAGCAGACGTTGTATCAGCGCCTTCGTGAAGCGACGCAAGCCGCAGGTTTGCCAGCGGTCTCTGTCAGCGAGTCGTACTCAGAGCGAATCCACCAGGAAGTGGGATTGCCATTGAAGGGTCTGCAGGTCGCCGCACCCGGTGTTCCACTGGGGCCAGCGATGGACAGGGACGCAGCGAAGGGACTGGTCCAACGACACTTCCCCGACTACAACTCCCATCTGCCGCTGATTGCCTATCTCGGTCGTCGCGATTCCGAGAAGGGGATCGACTTGCTGCTGTATGCCGCCAAGATCCTGCGAGAACGGGGTCTCGAATTTCAACTGGCGATCTGCGGCCCCACGGCATTTGGCTCACGATACAGTATTGCCTGCAAACAGATTGCTCAGGTGATGCAGCTGCCAGTCCTGTCGAGCGACTTTCTCTCGAACGACGTTCGGTCTGCTCTCTTTCGGACCAGCCACTGCATCGTCTATCCCTCGATTCATGCCGAACCGTTCGGGATGGTTCCTGTGGAAGCGATGGCGCAGGGAACGCCAGTCGTTGTGCCAGACACGGGCGGAGTCTCGCAGCTTCCTTTTCTCGACGATCAGCAAGGTGGCTTGAACTTCCGCTCCTGGGATTCGGGAGATCTGGCGGGCCAGTTGGAACTGCTTTTG
>CBIHQO010000927.1:0-2483 GCA_966211735.1 uncultured Schlesneria sp. | reverse complement strand
ACCGATTCCGTTCAGTCCCGGTCATGCTGTTCGTCACGCGTAGCTGGCAGCAAAAGGGAAATGTCAGCTTCGGGACGCTAAGCGTGCAGGCGATCCACAAACGGACGGGTAAGATCCTGCACAATTCGACCTCACCTTCAATGTATAGCGGGTTCCATAGCTTAGACGTGAATTTGTCGGAACCGTCGATCGAGCTGAAGTCGTACAACCTGCGAATGCGACTGGTCCCCACGAATGGTCCCGTCGCCGAGGCCAAGCCAGCCGACGCGGCCGGCCCTACGAAGAACAACTGACGCCTTGTCGGAGTTGAATTGCGAGGAAGCCAGTCTCGCCAAGAGATCGAGGCTTCAGGATTGAAGGCACCGCTGACGGATGCCTCATTTCGATTATCAGTCTTCGCGAAATCTTCGTGGCTTCTGAACATTCATTACACGAACGATCGCAACAGTCTGCGAACTTCCTTTTACCAGCGTCTCAGTTGTCCGGCTCATTGGAGAGTTGCCGCATGATCCATCGAAAAACCGTCTTGGCATCGATCGGAACTCTCAGCATTCTCTCCGTTGCAATCGGGATGCATGCCGCCAGCCAATTCAGCGCAACTCCTGGAAGCGGAGCCGCGGCCGAAGCGACAGTGCTCAACCCCACCAATTTCGATGACCTCGCCGTGAAGGGGAAAGAGGCCGACGCGATCTACGGTGATGTGGTTCTCAGAAACGGCTTTCTATCGGCAGTCATAGCACAGCCGCTGGCGAGTCGGCACGCCAACATGACGACCAAAGATGTCGCCGGAGCGCTAGTTGACTTCAGTACACGCGGCACGACGGGGGCCGACCAGCTTGCCGCTTACTACCCCGGTCGTAAAGCATTTCCGTATCGCCATCTTTCGCTGAGAACACCGTCGGGCGACGCAATCCCCGCCGACGGACAGGGAGCCGTCGGCGAGACATCCACCATCGTCGTGATCGCGGACGGCACCGATGAGCGGGTTGAAGCCTCGGTTTCCTACGAACTCAATCAAGACAAGCCCTATCTCAGTGTCACGACAACGTTCACCAATAAGTCAGCGAAGTCGCTGACGGTGCAACTCGAAGATGATTTTCGAGCCGACAGCAAGAACGAAGACATGTTTCGCAGCCCCAATGGAATCGATGATCGATTCTGGCTGTACGATCGATATTGGGGACAGGCCTACGGACTTGATGCCGCAGGATTCAAACTGCAGATCACCAGCGACGCTCGAGTCACGACGATCAAGTATGTGAATGAGGCTGGTGAATCCTCCGTAACATTGCCCCCCGGAGATTCATTCCAGCTCAAGCGGCGTCTGTATGCTGGTCCCACGATCTTCGATGTTCAAGCAATTGCCAGCAACGTACCAGCCCTGGGGAGTGTCGTGTTCTCAACAAGCGATGCGGGACGCTTCGCAACGGGCAATCTGATGCTGGAACTCTTGCAGGGTGACACGGCTCTGGGAATCGCCCGTCTGGATAATTCAGCGGAACTCAAGACGAAGCTCGTTCCCGGTGACTATACCGCGCGGTTGCACTTCTGCGGCAATGCCATCGGGAAGGGCGAATCGATCCAGATCAATGCCGGTGACAATCGAGTGGCGTTGAAGCAGTCCATTCCGCGAGGTCGCATTGTTGGCACGATCACCGACGCCAGCGGAGGTCGTATTCCCTGTAAGATCGAACTGAAACCTGTCGCGGCCGATGCGAAACTCGACTTCGGACCGGAAACCGCTGAATTCGCCTTGCGAAACTTGATCTACACGGCGAGTGGACAATTCGTCCAAACGGTGCCGCCTGGGCAATACGCCGTCACTATCAGTCATGGCCCCGAATTCGACGTGATCCACACTGAAGTCGAGGTCAAGGATGGCGCAGATTCACTGTTAAAGAATGTCCTTGTTCGATCGATCGAGACGCCGGGCTGGGTCAGCACCGACTTTCATAGCCACAGCACTCCCTCCGGCGACAACACGTCCAGCCAGTTAGGCCGTGTTCTGAATCTGGTCTGCGAACACATTGAGTTCGCTCCGTGTACAGAACACAACCGTGTCAGCACTTATGCGCCGCATATCAAGCAACTGGGAATCGAGAACTTCCTGTCTTCGGTTTCAGGCATTGAATTGACCGGTTCGCCGTTGCCGCTCAATCATCAGAATGCATTTCCGATGAAGTATACCCCTCGCACTCAAGACGGGGGAGGACCGGTCGCGGGACCAGACCTGGAAACGCAGATCGAACGGCTGGTGTTGTGGGATGATCGCAGCGAAAAACTGCTGCAGGTGAATCATCCCGACATGGGCTGGATGTTCTACGACAAGAACGGCGATGGGAAACCGGACGCCGGATTCGAGCGGGCGTTTCCCTTCATGGATGTCGTCGAGATCCATCCGATTGAAGACGCATTGCATCTGGGGCCCACAGTGACGCGTGGTAAGGGAACTGCTCACAATACGGTGTTCAATTGGCTGCAAT
>CBIHQO010000926.1:0-2500 GCA_966211735.1 uncultured Schlesneria sp. | reverse complement strand
GTTCCTGCAAACGTGGGAGGAAGAGCGGTGGGAGCACGAACTGGCGGAACTGACGCTGGAGATCGAACGGGGATTGGTAACCTGGACGATTACCGGCGGCCTGCAACCGCCAGTCGGAGAAGCCGCCGAGCCGTCTGCCTGGGAACTGCTGCTACGATTGGGTGACTATCCACCCGGCCATGTGTTCCTGGTCAAAGACTTTCACGCGTGGATCAACGATCCTGTGATCGTCCGCCGCCTGCGTGATCTGCTAACCGGACTCATCGCTGAACGCAAGACGCTGATCTTCCTCGGGCCCGTCGCCGAAATCCCGTTCGATCTCACCAAGGATTCCGTTCGCATCGAACTCCCATTGCCCGGGTACGAAGACCTGCAATCCGAGTTTACGGCAGCACTGGCACAAAGATCGGAAGCGGGCGAAGCGGAGCTGACGCTGAGTGATGATGAACAGGACAAGCTGATCAAGGCAGTCATGGGGCTTAGCACTCAGGAAGCTCGCAAAGCCTGGCGACGTGCTCTCCATGGTTGTACGGAACTCAACGACGATGTCTTCACCACGCTGATTTCCGAAAAGCGAACTCTGGCATCTGGCTCCGATCTGCTGGAGTTCTATGATCTCGAAGAAGGAGTCGGCGATATCGGCGGCTTGGACGCACTGAAAGAATGGATGGCTCGACGCGCCGATGCGTATTCGCCACGAGCCAGAGAGCAGGGGATCCCGCTCCCCAAGGGAATGCTGCTGCTGGGAGTTCAAGGTTGCGGAAAAAGCCTCACGGCCCGCGCGACGGCGCGGCTGTTGGCCTTTCCGCTCATTCGCCTGGATATCGCTAACCTGCTGGGGAGCGCTCGCGGCGAGTCCGAGAAAAACATGCGCAGTGCCTTGGCCCTCGTCGAATCAATCGCCCCCGCCGTGCTGTGGATGGACGAAATCGAAAAGGGATTCGCCGGAGTCGAGACCGACGGTGGCGGCGGCGGCGATGCCACGATGACTCGACTGGTCGGTAGTTTCCTCACCTGGATGAGTGATATCCAGAAGCCAATTTTCGTCATCGCCACGGCCAACTCAGTCCAGAACCTGCCTCCCGAAATGCTGCGTCGCGGGCGATTCGACGAGTTGTTCTTCGTCGATCTCCCCAACTTTGAAGAACGCAAACATATCTTAGGCATCCACCTGAAAAAACGCGGTTGGAAGCCCGAGCAATTCGATGTCAACGACCTGGCCGCTCGTTCGGAAGGATTCAGCGGAGCTGAGCTCGAACAGGTCGTGATCACCGCCATGATCGACGCTTTCGGTCAAGGCCACATCATGCAGCACGAAGACTTGGAACGCTCCTGGCGTTCGACGGTGCCGCTGTCAGTCACGATGGAAGATAAAATCTTCGCGCTGCGCAACTGGGCGCAAGACCGCTGTCGCCGGGCAACGTCGGACAGTCGCGTCACTTCGATGCTCGAATCGGAAGCACGCGACGACGCGCTGAAAGTACCCGTGGACGAAGAAGAGACTTCGTTGCCGGCCTGGGCGCAACTGGCTCACTCCGGTCAGCTCAAGGCCGCCCTCGTCGAATACGTTCGCACCGATGGGGACGTGTTGTTCCCCGAATTGGCACAGGCCCTCAGTCGCTACATGGAAACCAGCGGCGATCAGGGACTGGCGGCTCGAGCCAATCCGAACACGGTCTTGTGGGCAGGGATGAGTCAGCAGTTGTGCGAACTGATCTGCGAACTGGTTTCGTCGAAACGGCTCTATATTCACCCGACCGATCCCGAACGCTACAAGGCGGCTCAACAAAGCATCCGACTGCCACTCTTGAAAGAACCAACCGACAATCGCCTGCCGCGAGCGGCGTGGTTACCGAGTTCACTGCGCTGTGCTCCTCACCCGGTTCACGCGGCAAGGCTGGCACGCATCGGGCGGATGAAGCTAGGTGGAAATTGACATGCTCTTCGAGCAACTCGCTGCACAACTCACCGAGAAAGTCGCGGCGACCCACAACTCGAACAGTTCTGTTGAAGCATTCCGTGAGAGGCAGAGGGTTCATTACCCTTTGAATTCGCCGCGAACAGGCTCAACGTCAAGCGGCTACCACTCAGCACGCCAATCGTGGCCAGCAGCAGTATAATCGTTAACGCCCGAGATGTACTCCATTTCTGACGCATCGCTTCATCCTTGCCTTGATCGAGTATTCCACGCTGGATTTGATCAGAATCTTAGGTGGCATTGGTCAAATCATGGAAGAGGATCTCCTCTCGATTGTTGCGTGCTCCTTTTTGACGGCGAGATTCTGAGTCTCAATCGGCGATCACTGCCGGTCGCAAATCCGATCAGCTCAATACGGCCCCCATTTGACGTACTTGCCGAGCAGTGACTGCTCCGCAGCCAGTTTCAGTTGACTGTCATTAATCAACAGACAGCGTCGCAGGAAAGCCTCAACAAGCTCACTCGGCCTGAGGTGGACCCCGTTGTCTAGACCAGAAAACGAGTTTTATTAGAGAGACTGGC
>CBIHQO010000925.1:0-2500 GCA_966211735.1 uncultured Schlesneria sp. | reverse complement strand
TAACGCCCTTCAGAGAGGCGTCAAGTTACTCGGCCAATTGTCTGCCGCGACTCCACTCGTTTCGACAAAATCGCTTGAATAATCGGACGTTCCAGCAGTTGCGGCTCATCTCAAAACGAGTTGTGGCAATCGGAATTCGTTTGAATCGAGCGAACCGCTTCCGTAAAAAATAGCACTGTCGCTTCGCGATAGGAATGCCGATGGAGTGGCGGTTCGCCTTCCAGAATTCGCTATGATCAGAAAACGGTCGTGCGAGTCACACCTTTTTCCTGCCGTGAAGCGGTGGGGTTGAATTGGCAATCTCCAGTCTTGATGGTCCAGCAGAGAGAATTTGAAATGGCGACATTGGGTGTCAACATCGATCACGTGGCGACTATTCGGCAGGCGCGAAAGACGATTGAGCCTGATCCCGTATGGGCCGCGGCCCTCGCCGAACTGGGAGGTGCCGATGTCATCACCGTTCATCTCCGCGAAGATCGGCGGCATATCCAGGACCGTGATGTTCGGGTCCTGCGCGAGACCGTTCAGGTGAAACTGAATCTCGAAATGGCGGCCGAACCCTCGATCACCGAAATCGCTTGCGCCGTGCGGCCGCATCAGGTCACATTGGTTCCCGAACGTCGTGAAGAAGTGACCACCGAAGGGGGGCTCGACGTTGCCGGAAACATCGATCGCGTCAAATCTTGTATCGAACAACTTCACCAGGCCGGCATTGAAGTGAGCTTGTTCATCGATCCAGACGAACGGCAGATCGAAGTCTCCCGCTTGCTCAATGTCGCGGCCGTCGAATTGCATACTGGAGCATACGCAGATGCCGCGATTGGGCCAGATCAGCAGCGAGAACTCGAAAAACTGGAGCAAGCGGGCCGGTTCGCCATCGATTCCGGTCTGATTCTGCACTTAGGGCACGGGCTGACCTATCGAAACGTGATCCCTGTCGCTCGCATCCCCGGTGCCTGCGAATTGAATATCGGACACAGCATCGTCGCCCGGGCCGTCATGGTCGGTTTTCAAGAGGCGGTACGAGAAATGAAGATGCTTATTCAGCGGGCACAAGTTGCCTTCTAATTGTGCGTTCGCCTGGGGCCCAAGTGGATTCGTGTTACCGAAGTGACGATGATTTCTCGGATTCTCGCTGCAGTTTTTAGTCTTCTCCTTGACGTAAGCAAGCCGCTTGGCTCTGTGGCATAATCGTTGCTCGACGTTGGTTTTGGCAGTAACCCTGTTCGCGCTCAACAAAGTTTTTTGAAGGTGACAACTCTATGAGTGGCAGTGCGTCTCGTCTTAGTGCAATTCAAGCCGTTAATAACTACAAGCCCATTTCGGCCCCACTGAATTTTTCGGAAACAACGGCTGGCGAGTTGTTTGGGACGAATGTCTTCAGTGCCAAGGTCATGAAGGATCGGCTCCCCAAGAGCGTCTTCAAGGCTGTCATGAAGACGATCGACGCCGGTGAGCCGCTGGATCCCGCCATCGCTGACACGGTTGCCGCCGCGATGAAGGATTGGGCTATCGAAAAAGGCGCAACCCATTACGCGCACGTATTTTATCCACTGACAGGCTTGACCGCCGAAAAACACGATAGCTTCCTGGCACCCGATGGAAATGGTGGTGCTGTCGCCGAATTTAGCGGAACCGCTCTGATTCAGGGTGAGCCTGATGCATCGAGCTTCCCGTCAGGCGGCATCCGGGCGACGTTCGAAGCCCGTGGCTATACGGCTTGGGACGTCACCAGCCCCGCCTACATCCTCGAAAATCCCAACGGAACTACCCTGTGTATTCCGACCGCGTTCTTCTCGTGGACGGGCGAAGCACTCGACAAGAAAACTCCGCTGCTGCGTTCGATGAAGGCTGTGAATACGCAGGCTCAGCGAATCCTGAAGCTGTTCGGTCACAAGAACACAGCGATGGTGACGGCGACCTGTGGTCCAGAACAGGAATACTTCCTGATCGATCGCAACTTCTTCTTCGCTCGTCCGGACTTGATCAATGCCGGCCGCACCCTGTTCGGTGCTCCGCCCCCGAAGGGTCAGGAATTCTGCGACCAATACTTCGGCGCAATTCCCGACCGTGTCCTCGCCTGCATGCTCGACACCGAACGTGAACTGTTCAAGCTCGGCGTCCCTGTCAAAACGCGTCACAACGAAGTGGCTCCCAGCCAGTACGAAGTGGCTCCGATTTACGAAAATGCCAACGTCGCAGCCGACCATCAGCAACTGACGATGATGGTCATGAAGCGAGTCGCCGCGAAGTACGGCATGGAATGCCTGCTGCACGAGAAGCCATTTGCTGGCGTCAACGGATCAGGTAAGCATTGCAACTGGTCGCTCGGAAGCGCGACACAGGGCAACTTGCTCGAACCAGGCAAGACACCACACGAAAATATGCAGTTCCTCGTGTTCTGCGCTGCGGTCATCCGTGCCGTCCATAAGCACGCGACCCTGTTACGAGCGGTCGTGGCCCACGCCGGAAACGATCATCGCCTGGGTGCCAATGAAGC
>CBIHQO010000924.1:0-2505 GCA_966211735.1 uncultured Schlesneria sp. | reverse complement strand
AAACTTCTTCAGGATGAACTCTTCAAAGACGACCGCGTCACTGAGTCGCTTGTAGATGCGTCGCTGCTCGTCACGAGTCAGTTCGATGCGGTTTTCGGTCGCTTCCATGCGGCGCTGCAGCCATTCACGCACGGGAAGGTCGTCGATATGCATGAACTGCACGCCAATCGACCGGCAGTACGTATTTCGCAGCCAGATCACAATTTCAGCGAGTGTGCGGTAATTCGGACCGCTGGCTGCCATCGTCGAAAACTGCCGTTCCATGTCGGCTGGCGAGAATCCGCAGTTGGCCGGTTCCAGTTCCGGCACCTTCATGCGGGGTTGGCCGAGCGGATCGATGTCGGCGGCGTAGTGACCCATCACGCGATAATTGCGGATCAGGCGATCAACCCGTTCCTGCAGGATCGCATATTCCAGTTCGACGGGACTGGCCATCGAACTGTTCCCCATGCGCGGAGCACGGAACAGGTCGACGTCGTCGCCGTATTTGGCCTGATGGTCAGCGATGTGCTGAAAGTATTCTCGCCATTCGGCAGAGACTGTTTCAGGCGACTCCTGAAACTGAAGATACTGGGATTCCAGATACGACAGATTGGAACTGTCGACCGAGCCCAGATCATCATCTTGCATGTGATGGAATCCGTTAGAAGGGGCCGATTCCGTTGCCACCACCTCACGCGCCGCGGGCGAGGCTACAACCGTGTTCGAAGGACTCATCGTGTTTGTTTGCTTTTGATCCCAAATCCTGGCATCAACGCTGTCGGGTACAGGTGGGCATCAAACCTGCCCCGCAGGAAACGTCCATTTAATTATTGTCGACCATTCATCGGCTCTTCGATCTCGGGAAAAGATGTGGTCTCCGTTACAATTCCCCAAAATGAAAAGGTCCGCCAAATTGGCCGGATCGCTCCCGCGAATTTAGCAGACCTCGCTCGGAATGAGGAGCGCGAAGAATCGAAATTCTGCTTTCCTTCCAAAGAGTTTGTCCAGCATTTTTCGCTGCACTCACCCTCAACAGGTGGCCATCAGCAAAAACCGCCGGACAAAACTTCAACCGCAGCAATCAATTTCTGGCTACCGAGACGCCGTAACCGGCGATCCCATCATCCTGCCAAAAATCATGCGGCCGGCGCTGTTTTGCAGCATGCTGGTGACCACAACTTCAATATCTTTCCCCACCAGACCACTGGCTTGTTCACATACGACCATTGTACCATCGTCGAGGTATCCGACACCCTGACCGAACGATTCTCCTTCGCGCATGATCTTGATTCTAAGCTGTTCGCCGGGCAAATATCTTGGTTTGAGCGCATTGGACACATCGTTCAGGTTGATAACTTCCACCCCTTGAACGCTGGCCACCTTGTTCAGATTGAAGTCGTTGGTCACGACTCGACCACCCAGTCGCTTCGCCAACGCGACCAGACGCTGATCCACAGTCAACTCCGCCAGATCCTTGTCCTTAACTTCGTGCATCCGAACATCAACCTTCGGGTTTTGTTGCAGCTTCGTAAGCACATCCAAGCCGCGACGGCCTCGAGTCCGCCGCATCTTGTCGCTGCTATCGGCAATTGTCTGCATTTCTTCCAGCACGAAGCTGGGGACGATCAACTGGGTATCAAGCACATTCGTATCCATCACATCGGCAATCCGTCCGTCGATCAGCGAACTGGTGTCGATAATCAGCGGCCGTCCCCCTTTAACTTCCCTGGCGAATTCGACGTACGGGATCACGAACCGGAAATCATCCTTTGTCTGTAACAAAAATGAGATACAGATATAGGGAAGCATGATTCCCAGCAGCAGAGCGACGATCGGTCGGAACTGGAACTGGATCACCGGCCCCAGACCGAGCAGCAGCAGATATGCCAGCAACGATCCAATCAGCAACCCAAAATAGACGGCCGAAATGACTTCCAGCCGCTTTTGCTTGAACAGAAGGTCGCCAATGGTCAGCGATTGGGTGAGCAAAAACAGCCCAACGAACGTGGCAAATTTGTGGTCTGCGATGAACGCAGGAAGTCCTTCCTCTGGCTGGACTGCAGCGGCGATGGCACCCGCGCAGATGAAGGCATACAGCACTCGAATCACGGTTATCAGCATAGAATCACTCGTCTTACTATAGTTAGCTCTTGATCTTGCCGTCGCCAGAGCTGCGATGGTCCTCACCGACGATTCGACGTTTGCGAGCCTCAAAGGCTTCGCACGTTCCGATTTGGGGACCAATTGGCGTTAAGCGCCGATTATAAGTCGACGTCCCTCCGAAAGCCAGTTTGTTGCATTTCGCTCCGATTCAACTTCAGGGTCTCGCTCCCGACGCGGCATTCCAGAGGTCACGACTGTCTTAATCGGACGCCGGAATCCCACTGACTCACTTAGGCGACGGTCCCATTTCCGTGGCCTCGGTTTATTCACGACCTGATAGACGATTTCTCCCGCCCCCTCTCGTCATTCCCGTGCGTGATTCGGCCTGAAAAAGCAGATGGCGGTCGCGCGGAATCCGCG
>CBIHQO010000923.1:0-2508 GCA_966211735.1 uncultured Schlesneria sp. | reverse complement strand
CCTTGCCCCGCCGCCCACCCCCCCCCTAATGTCCAACATCCCCCACACACCCGCCAGCGCTGGGGCCAGGCCCTTTAAAAAAAAACAAACCCGACTCTGAAGCCTCCCGCGGATTTGAACCACAACCGAGAGAAACAGTATCTTATTCCCGTAGGCGTTCCGTGCCCGTTCCTGGTTGAAATTGGAGTGATGCTACCGAACGGACAGATCAAATCGGCCATGTATCATAAGTTTCGGCAGATCAATCGGTACCTGGAATTCGTCGAAGATCTGATGCCGCATCTACCGTCCGAAGGGCCGCTGCATGTCGTCGACTTCGGCTGTGGAAAAAGCTATCTCACATTCGCCTTGCATCACCTGCTGACACGAATCCACCGCCGCGACGTGAGTATAGTCGGCCTGGATCTCAAGCAGGATGTGATCGCGGACTGCACCAGAATCGCGAAGATACTAGGCTGCGCTGGCCTGCGATTCGAAGTCGGACGGATTGAGTCATTCCAACCTGCCGAGCATGTCCATCTGGCCGTTTCATTGCACGCCTGCGACACTGCCACCGACGATGCCATTGCCGGTGCGATTCGCTGGCAATCCGATGCGATCCTCGCCGTTCCGTGCTGCCAACACGAGTTGAACAATACTCTGGATAAAGCCGTACTGCCGGGACTCACTGATTACGGCATCTTTCGCGAGCGATTCGCCGCCATGGCCACAGACGCATTGCGAGGACGCTTGCTCGATGTCCACGGCTATCGCACGCAGATTCTGGAGTTCATCGAACTCGAGCACACGCCAAAGAACGTGTTGCTGCGAGCCGTTCGCAGTCTGGCCACTGCGGAAACACAGTCAGCAGCGCAGCAGCGCTACGATAGTCTGAAGTCGGATCTTGCGATGACGACCTGGCATCTGGAACGCGCGCTGTCGAGATGACAGCGCGGTTCCGATTCCAAGTCCGCTATTCAATCCGGGCTCTTCCTGCCGGCTCGGCTGCGGGTGCCGGCAAGGTCGGAGCCAGCGTTGGCGATCCGGTTGGGTCAGAAATCGAGTGGACTTCTGCTCCTTGGGGCAGACCCGGGTAAAGGTCTGTCTTGGGACTCGGCACCCCTGAGCCAAATTCCTCAGGCTGTGTGTCGAGGTATTCAGCTGGCCTGCCGTAGCTGCGTTCCCAGGCTCGCTTAAGCGCATCCTCCTTCGCTCCCGCGTCCCAATCCCCTTCGGCGACGTGAATTCCATCGACTTCCAGTAGCATCCCGCGACGCCAGTGGAATTCGGTGATCGCCTTGTTGTAATTGATCAAAGCGGTGAAGTAAGCAATTTCAGCAGCCGCGTTGGCAGCTTGAGCACGCAACACCAGGTCCAGTGTTACCCCTTGATTCTGTTCGTCGCGAGCCCCGACCTCATAAAGAGCCATCGTCGCTTCCACGCGTTTGACGGCGGCAATCTTCCGGTCCAACTGAGTCTGAGCCACTCTGTACGCCGCGTCGATTCGCTGAACCGCTTCCCCCAGATCGTGATTGATGTCCTGTTCCTGGGCAGCCAGGGCAGCACGAGCTTTCACCAGTTGAATCTCGATGTTGTGCAACTGCATGCGAGCCGCACGCAAACCGAGTGGCATGGCGAATTGCAGGCCAGTCGTCCAACCCGTCAGGTTCGTGTTCCCCATCGAGGTGTACATACTGCTGTTCGGCGAATCCGTGTACGACAGCAGATTGGATCCAAACCCATTGAGCTGGTAGGACGACACGAAATTCAGCTGCGGATTCGCGACGTTCTGAGCCGCTTTATACTGCAGTTCCAGGCTCTTCACCTGCCACTTTTGGCGACGAAGTTCTGGCCGACGCGTTAAGGCGTCCAGCACGCTAGATTCCCACTGCACAACGAATTCAGCTTCCATCGGATCGTCATGAGGACGAATGATTTTGCCGTCGTTCACCGCCAGGCCAAGTTGTTTTCGGAACTGGTTTTCAGTGATGAAGATGTTCGAAAGAGCAGTTTCGACTCTGGCCTGTGCGTCGAAATAGTTCTCGCGAGCCTGTGCTTCGTCGGCGGCACTCCCGCCACGGGCACCCGCATCCATCTTCGCCTTCACTTCAATCCACGAGCGGTGCACGCTCTCACGATTGGCGACTTCGGCATCGTACTGTCGATAGGCCAGGTACAGTTCCCAATACAAATCCTCAACGTCTTTCACCATCTGAATGACGGCGAGTTCGAAGTCGGCAACGTCGATATCGCAGTTGATGCGGGCAATCGACACCCCTTGTGACACCCCGGTGATCGAACCCAGACCGGCACGTGGCGGACCGGCGATGCGGTTGTATTCCACACCCGCACCAGCCCACAACGGTTGAGTAAACGCGGCTTGCAGGGTTCCAGTATAGCTGGAAGAAACCGGCACGAACGGCGAATTGGTGCTCAGGTAGTTCCAGTTATGGTTGACCGAGAAACTACCCCCGGTCGCCAGTGCTTTCGACAGACCGGAACTGAAAGATCCAGTGTCGCTGTTGTTCT
>CBIHQO010000922.1:0-2509 GCA_966211735.1 uncultured Schlesneria sp. | reverse complement strand
CCCTGCTGAGTCCAGTCTGACGTTGGCAGAGCGGGACGATTCGAATTCTGAAGGTGTTTCGTACGCCGAAAACCAGAATATCTGGGGCGACATGACGGTATTCGGACTGGGCACCGAGGTTCCTGTTTCCTCTGCGCCGGCAGCGGTCTTTTCACTGCCGCCAACTGGTATCGATCCTTGGGGAGCGTTCGTCCCGACCCCGCCAATGGCGCCCCCAGCGAGTCCCATCGAGTGTCACTCGGCAAGTGGCGTCGGGGTCAAGTCGGTACGAAACGTCGATACGATGGAGACGGGTGAAGTGGCTGCTTCTCCGGCGGCTTACGTCGGTCTAAGTGCTAAGCAGGATTTGAGTGCCGACGAAACGTTGGAGGTCATCAATCGCCAGTTTGGTGTTCCTGTTGAAGAGGTCGCTTCAACTCCAACGGCAAGTGCTTTGCCGTCGTGGTGGGTTGAAAACGTGCCATCTCAAGCTGCCACTGCGAATGAGGCTTTCAAAGTCGAACAACCCAACTGGGTCACGGAAGCTTTGAAGGCTGATTCGAGCGAGCCAGAACAGAAATCGGCCGTGGTGACCGAGGCCGGCGGCGACTTACGGTCGACGTTGGCGATGATGTTCGATCTTCCCACGGAGGCGGACCAGGCAAGTACGGAGCCACGGCAGGAGACGGGTGAGACTGTTCCGGTAGCGGGCGAAGAATTAGCCGCGATGGTCGATGACCTGGCTGCGAAAAGCGAAGAAACGTCATCTGAGAGTCATTCGAATATTCAAGATTCGGTTGATGAGTTTATGGCTCGCCTGTTGGCTCGAAGCCGCGGCGACGAAGCAAAGCCGCTGGTTGTGAACAAGGTGCCCCTACCAACTTCACCCATCGAGAATGGCGTTTCGTTTTCGCTTCCTGCAGAGCCGGATCGTTCCCATTTGATGGCTGAACCGAAGCACAAGCAGGACAAGCAGGCGGTTCGGGAGAATCTGCAATCGTTCCGCAAAGTCGCTCACCTGTCGGCACGCTCGGCCCTCGCGAGGCATTCTCTTCAGCAGTTGCGAAATGCCACGATTGCTAAGGGGATCTTGTTGGGCGCATCCACGATTGCCATGACCTGGTTTTTCGCCAGCCCCCTGTTCGGAAGCGAATTCCAAATGTGGAAGGCCGGAGCCTGCGGACTAGCTTCGCTATTGTCCGGAGTCGAATTCCATCGCTCCTGGTCACAATTGTTCAAGCCGGTTGAGGTTGCTGCCCCTGCGGAAGTCGCCGTCACTGACGTCGTGGCAGTACCAAATTCCGATGCAGCCATTGCAGTGACCGTCGACGCTCCAGACACGACAACGGAACCGCAAATCGAACCCGCACAAGAAGCGTAGAGTTCGACCGATGACTCCGCTTGATGCTGGGGATCAGTTCCCGGCTCCGATTTCGTCTGACAGGTAGTATTCGTAGAAGAACCGACCGATTTCGTCGCTAAGTCGGGACAGATAGCGGCCCTTGAAGTTCGGATAAGTGTCCTCAGCCGCGCTCACTGGCTGCTGCTGAGGGAACTTCGAGATCTTTTCCATACTGAAGATCTTCTCGGCAGTTCCATCATCGTCCATCTTCCAGGCGCTGACGACCGCTTCCGAGCGGCCGCGATACAGCGATGTACTTCCCTCTTCAAACAATGAGAATTCATTGAGATCGACATAGATCACGTAGGTCGACTTGAAGGCGGCTCCGATTTCCTCTGGTTTATCCCAATCTTTATTCTCTTCCAGCCAGGCGCGAACGTGGTCTGGCGGAACGATCGAAATCTTGTGCTCTGCAAGACGAAACGCGACGTACTTGGCGAGTTCGTGATCGACGTTGTCGAAGTTGTATCGCACCTCTGTCGGTGCGAAACAGACGACCGCGACGGTGACATCTTTGTCCGTCATCGATTCCTTGGTCTGCTTGTCGAATTCTGGTTCAACTGTCGGTGGACCCGCGATGAGAAGACCCAGCAGCAGGCCAACGCGGCATCCGCTGAACAGGATGCACCAGGCCAGGCCGCCAAGGATCAAAACCCATTTGCTCTGCACCAGGCGATTTGAAGAACTCTTGGACATAGAGACTTTCCTATGGCAATTCTGATCGTGAACACTTCGCCAGGGTTTTGAGGTTAAATGTCCGATCCGGGTCGATGGTCGTAGAACTTCTCGCCCAGCATGTCGCAGAAGCGATCCATGTATTCCTTCTGGAAGATCATCGACGATTTACCTTGCTCCGAAACCGGAGTGTGTTTGGGGTACGTCGAGTTGAACTCCGAAATGAAAACATTGGTGACTTTTTTATGCCCGTTGATTTCGCTGACAGAGAATGCACGGACATAGCCGGACGCTTGGCCACGCATTAATTTTGGGCTGTTTGGTTCTCGGTAGCTGAACGATTGGACTTCGATGAAAGCGATGTAGTCGGGCTCGAATTCGTTCGCCAGTTCCAGAGGATCACTGCCCACCCCGCCGTGATCATCGATCCAACTGGCGACCAGGTCTGGATTG
>CBIHQO010000921.1:0-2509 GCA_966211735.1 uncultured Schlesneria sp. | reverse complement strand
GCATCGAACCCAGTCAGCAGTTTCTCAGTGACGATCAAGATATGTGGCGTCTCACCGGGCTTGCGGAACTGCTTGCGTACAGCCTTCTCGTCGTCTTCGGAAAGCTGATACTTCCGCAATCGGTCCGAATCCTTCTTGCCTGCGGAACTCATCACAACTTCGGAGTATTCAGGCGGAAGGTACTTGTCAATCGCATCTTTGAGCATCGCACAGCCTTCCCGATCCACAGCTACCAGAAACGCTTTGTACCCCATCGGCTCAATTGTGCTTAGATAATGTTCAGCGACGAACTTTGCGAGTTTGTCAACACGCTGCTCATTCTTGAGCATGTTCTTCAACGTGACGGCACGGTCAAGCACCTTGTTCAATTCCTCGATGTCGCTGACACCTTCTGCATCAGCCAGACCGAGGAATTCCTTCTCCAGCGTCTCCCGATCTACAAGCAAATCGTTCGGAGCAATCTGATAGTGAAGTGGGACGGTTGTTCCGTCCAACACTGATTCCTTGATTGAATACTTGTCCAGATAGCCCTTCTCATCCTCGGCCCCAAAGACTTTGAATGTGCCTTTACCGAACGCCGTCCGATCAATCGGAGTGCCAGTGAAGCCGAGGTAAGTTGCGTTGGGCAATGCCCCCATCAGATAGTTGCCAAGATCACCCCCAGTGCTTCGGTGAGCCTCATCCACGAGGACATACACATTGTCACGGAGGCAGATGTCAGCCGGGATGTCCTCGAACTTGTGGATCATTGAAACAATTAGGCCACGCCGATCCGCCGCCAAAAGGTTCCGCAGCCCTTTCTTTGAATCTGCAATACAATACGGCCCAAACTCGGTGTACCCGTCTCGCTTCAACGGCTTCGCATCACCAGAAAGTGTCGCCGCAAGGTTGTTGAAAAGCTGAGACTCCAATTCGTTGCGATCCACCAACATCAAGACGGTCGGGTTGCTCAATGTCGAATCTTCGATCAGCAGATTGGCGGTCGTGATCATCGTGTAAGTCTTGCCAGATCCCTGAGTATGCCAGATCAATCCTCGGCGCTTGTCAGGCTCCTTGGCTCTTTGGACGCCCTTCTCGGCTGCACGCATTTGATGAGGCCGCAAGACGCTCTTTTCAAGATCGCCGTCTTTGCGAGTGAATAGGATGAAATCATTGACAACCACCAACACTCGCTTTGGATCAACGAACGACTTCACCAAGGTTTCGAAGTCACCTGCTTGTTCATCACGCCAGTTGAACAGACCTTTGCGAGTCAGGTTCCATGTGGCTCCATAGTAGAACTGCACCAGATGCGTCAGGCAGTGCAGTTGCATGATGGCCAGCAGTTCCGCTCCTTCCTTGTGGTAGTAGCGGATGTCGTCCAATGCGAGTGCGATCCCATCTCTTATCTTTGCCGACTTTGCCTCACCGACGATTACAGGAAACCCGTTGATGAAGAGCATCATGTCCGTGCGGATGTCGGGTGGTGTTCCGTTCGAGAATGTGAACTCGTCTGTGACGTGAAATTGATTTGAACCTATATCGGTGAGATCAAACAGACGAACGTTCCGCTCTCGATTCTCAGCATCGACGAAGATCGTCTTAAGACCCTTTACGAATTCCCACGCATCGAAGTTACCTTCGATGGTTGGACGAACTCTGACCATTCGATCCCTAAACTGCTGAGCCTGTTCAGGACCGACGATGCCGGGATTGAGTGCCTGAAGCTGGTCGATCAGGACAGAATCCAAAACTGGACTTGTCAGTCCATGACGCAGAGCGAGGGCTTCATCCGGTGTGAGGTAAGTCCAGCCAGCTTGTTCGGCGTACTGAAGAAACGGATTTTGGACTGCACCCCGTTCGCTTCCGAGTTTCATTGGTTTCCCTTCACAATGCCGGGAAGCGTTACCGTTTTGTTCCAATAACCGTGCGCTTTCATGTATTCAAACCGTGGCTTGGCTTCTGGGTTTTGTCTTTCCTGAATCCCGATTGCCTGCTCGAATGTCACCAATCGAGTTGCGAACAGCATTCGTACTCCGTGCAATAACAATTCGTGTTCGCAGATTGTTGCGTCCTCCGCAATTTCCCGAAGAGTCGAGCGTGCATTCAACTCAGACAATTCCGAACCTTCAAAGTTCAACAAAAGTTCAAACGGGGTCTCATCCTCTAATTCTTTCTCGATTTCCTGCGCTGACTTTCCCCTCAGTAACCCCTGAACCGTTTTCAGTTGGCTTGTGTACTCAAACATCGAACTCCGCTTACGTCCTCGTTCTGCTCCGCCAATCTTGTTCCAAGCAGGTAACTTGTCACCGAGTTGGTTGTGAAGTTCGAGCAGCATTCCTTCGGCCATTGCGATATTCTCCTCGGCCCCGAACATGTCCGAAACATCAGCACTAAATGGGTCGTCTCCAATCTCAGCCGCAATCACTTCTTCGTCATCCTTCGACGTTGGCTGCATGAGACTTGATTGCACAAAGACCGAGAATCCCAGCCGCTCTTTTAAGGTGAAATACGTGTCAATCTGCTCTCG
>CBIHQO010000920.1:0-2513 GCA_966211735.1 uncultured Schlesneria sp. | reverse complement strand
TTTTTCAGCAATAACTTCATCGCCGCCAACTCGGTCCCGTCGTCACGACCGAGCTTCAGGTTTTCGATCGGTAAGTATCCTTCAACAGTGGCTAATCGCATCCCGTACGATTCGATCTGATCGCGCATTCGCAACAGATCATCCAGACTTGTCCCCGGATACCGACCCACCACATCGGTCACCCCGCACTGGGCGGCCAGAGCCAGGTTGGCAGCCGACATCGGCGTGAGAACTGTAGCCAGTCGCATGTTCGCGCAACCTTCGCATGGTTCGTGGGGAGAGTCTGTTTGTTGAATGTTAACAGAGGCGTCAGCAAAGGAGCCAGCGGACCGAGGAATGCCGTTGGCATTAAACCCTTGAAATGGATATGTTTCGCGGATCGTTCCGCACCATCGAACATATCGCATGAACGAAGGGGACGCCTGTGCTTCGTCGCGCCGCGCTGCTGGTGTTTGTGATCACGGCCCATTTCGCATCCGGGGCAGACTATTCGCTTCCCGATCGTGTCAAAGTTCTTCCGGTTGCGTTTGTTCCGCAAGGAGAAAAGGATCCGACCCCCGACGAACAGAAGTTATTCCTGAAGCATCTGAAGTGGTCGCAGGAGCGCTACAGAGAGATGCTCGATGGGGATACTTTTGAGTTGGCCGAGTCGAAGGTGCAAGTCGTCTCGGGAGCGAAGCCACTCGATTTCTATCGGAAGCCTCCGGAACGAGGGGCTCCCGATATCGTGTCAGAATTGCTCACGCATCTAAAGCTGACGCGATTCAACTGTCCGTATGTCTTCTGCATCCTATTGATGAATTCGAAAGATAGCTTTCCAGAGGGTGGCGGCCGCAGCATCAATGGGGGTATCAATACTGGTGGTGGGATGATGTACATCGCGTCCTGGGAACTGACGCACAACACTCATTTTCAAACCACATTGCAGCATGAACTGGGACACGCATTCGGCTTGCCCCATGTCGATGTCTATGGCTATGACATGAAGGCGAATGTCTCGATCATGTCTTACAATCCCGCCCATCATTGCCAGGGGTTTGAGCCGAGCAAGACACCAGGCGCGTTAATTCCCGAGGATCGTCGAGGCCTGGCGCTGAATGGTCGTGTCTTTGCGAAAACGACATTCAATCCGATCCGTGATGTTCCGTTTGGCTACTCGCTTTCGAAGCGAATCGTGCCGCTCGGTCCCATGACGTTGCCGGGGCAGCCAGCTTTCTATCCGCAAATTACGACGACCGGTGGCGAAGACGTATTCAGTAAAGTCATCAATATTGTCCGAGAAGAGATCAAGCCCAGCTCAGGCCCCGGGATTACGTATGACCCGGGCACGATGTGGCATTCGAAGCCACTTGCTAGTGGCAAGGCAACTCTGGAAATCACCTTCCCGTTTCCGGTGACATTGACGGGCGTCGCCATCCATTCGCAGCATAGCGGCATTCATCATGAAGCGACCGCGATGCGACTGGAGACAAACGATCAAGCTCCGACACTGGTTGTTGAGAAGCCCGTGAAGTCCATCGACGAAACCGTCACGTTTGCTCCGACGGAAGCCACGAAATGGTCGTTGACGCTGACCGCTGGAGCCAGTCGGATCTTAATCATCCGCGGGCTGCAGTTCTTCAATGGCGACGAAGAGGTCTGTCCGCACATGGTACCGAATCGGCCCGTGGCGAAGAGCCCTGTCGAAGAGACCCAGCGGGTACAGAAAGTGACGGACGAATCGTCTACTTCGACTGATAAGAAGCCGATGCCGGATGCGATGACTCAAGAAAGAGCTCGAAAATCGGTGAAGGAGAAGTTCAAAGCCGAGATTGCCAAGGCCAAGAAGCTCGACGCCAAGGCGGGATTGGCGAGGACGTTGATGGAGCAAGCAGATGCGCAAACAGACGACGACACGCAGTTCGGTTACCTCGCGGAAGCGATCTTTTTTGCAGGTCAAGCTGGTGATCTGGATCTCGCGCTGCAAGCTGTGACGGGGCTCGCTGCCAAGTTTGAAGTTGACGCAATCGACTGGAAGCAACGCGCTGCGACGGCCGTCGGTTCGGCGGGGTTAACGCCCGAGCCTGCTCAGGTGGAAGCGATGATTGTGAAGTTCTCGGACCTTGCAAATGAGGCTGCCGCTGCCGACGAATATGTGGCGGCAGTGAATATCCTGAAGGCCGCAGCCGATCTGGTGAAGAAGCCTGTTTATAAGCCTTTGAAGGATGATGCGACGTTTCTCATCAAGCAGATGACAGGTCACAAGGAAGCCTTCGACGCCGTCAAGAATGCCCGCGATAAACTGCGGACGAACCTCGACGATCCAGCTGCCAACCTCGCCTGGGGGCGCTTCGTCTGCTTCTACAAGCAGGATTGGGAAAACGGTCTGAAGTTGTTGGCGAAGGCCGACGACAAGGTCTGGGCTCCGCTCGCACAACGTGAGTTCACCGCACCGCAAACCGCTCCCGACTGGTTGCAGTTAGGGGACGATTGGCAGCAAGCGGGCATACGAGAGAAAGACGAGGTCAAGGTGT
>CBIHQO010000919.1:0-2513 GCA_966211735.1 uncultured Schlesneria sp. | reverse complement strand
CGCGCCTTTGCGACTTCGCGTTGAAAACCCGGCCACGCCAATGCCGCCACGGTTGTGTCATGCAGCCGGATTGCTCTTTGACAATTGAATGTCAATCGTCAGCGAACTTTGGAGTGCGGTGGCTCGACACCGCTTTGGCTCCAATCGCCAGACACCCCACGTCACGACCCGGGAGTTGTGTCATCAGACGCCTACGCTGTTCTTGGCGTCCTCGCGCCTTTGCGACTTCGCGTTGAAAACCCGGCCACGCCAATGCCGCCACGGTTGTGTCATGCAGCCGGATTGCTCTTTGACAATTGAATGTCAATCGTCAGCGAACTTTGGAGTGCGGTGGCTCGACACCGCTTTGGCTCCAATCGCCAGACACCTTACGTCACGACCTGCCGAGTCCGTTCCGAAGACTGCACATGCCCTACTTGTTGCGCACGATCCTCCATTCTGTCCCTTGCCCCGCGGCCCTTTGCCCTCAGCCTCTTTCCTTGCCTGTCAAATGTGAAAGGCGAGTGCCGTCAACAGCTTAGGGATTCGGAAAGGGCTATAAATCAGGGGCCAAACCGATTGTCGTGCAACGCCGTACGAAGTCTCAATCCTCTTTCATCGACTCTGCCGCAAGGATATAATTGAGCGAATAATGGCCTCCAACAGCGCGTGGACTCTTCGAACGAACGACTTCAGGTTCAGTCACACAGCCTTGTGACTCGGTGGGAGCGTCTGGCATTGCATCAGCCGCTGACCAAGTGATGGGATTGCTTTTAGTCAGGGATAGAATTCACTGGCGCGACGTTGTCGAAGGGATCTCATGCGTTCTGCGGCGACTCTTCTGTTCCTGACAATGGTGGTGACGCAGCACGGCATCTGCCTGGCCGATTCGGCCGCCGATATTGCGGCAGCGCGTCAGACGTTTCTCAAGGACATGAGAAAGAAGTCGCCCACGGAGCGAGCTTCGGCCGTCACCGAATATGCCAAGTATCCGATTGAAGAAACGCTCGAAATACTGCTGAAGCGAGGTCTGGACGCGCACGATCCCCCTGTCCGCCTGGCGACTCGACAAGCCGTGCGTGAGGCGGGCAAGTATGCCGACTCGGCCAAATTCCTGAATGAAGAATTCAAACGGTACGTCAAGAAGCAGTTCAACGAAGAGATCTTGTGCTGCCTTTTGGAAGGCATGATCTCGGCCACCGACGAAGCGGGACGGGATGAGGCAATCAAAACGCTCGATGATTACCTGGCATCCCCCAAAGGCAACTTGATCATCCCGATGGCATTGATCGATGACCTGGGGCAACAGAATGGTCCCGAAGCGGTTGAGTTGATCAAAGTACTGAGTCGGGCCAAGCCATTTGAAAAAGTGTTCGGATATCGTCGCTGTGTCGTACAAGCGATGACGAAAAGTCGCGAACCATCAGCGATTGGCTTCCTCGTTCAGATCCTTCCCACGACGACTGGCCTGGTACAGGCCGATATCATCGATCACCTGACCAGGGTGACGAAGCAGAAGTTCAAGGACAACGATCGCGACTGGACGAACTGGTGGATCGAGAACCAGGCCACGTTCAAGTTCCCCAAAGTGGTCGACGACGGCGAGGTCTCGGCCGATCTGCATCAGACAACGTACTACGGCATTCCCATTTGTGCCAAACGCATTGTCTTCGTGCTCGATACATCCGGCAGCATGCGCGGGCTGCCAATGGAGACCGCGAAGGTCGCCTTGCTGAAGACGATCGATTCACTGCCGGAAGCGGTTAACTTTGACGTTGTCCTGTTCGATAAGACAACCGCAGTCTGGCAACCGCGCCTGGTTCCCGCCAGTCGCATGGCCAAGCAGGCGGTCGCCGAGACGGTGATGTCGCGTGGGCTGGGGTTGGGAACCGCATCGCATGCAGCACTGAACGCAGCCTTCAACCTGAATCCCGAAGTGATCTACTTCTTATCCGACGGGGAACCGACCGATGGTCAACCAGCGACCATCGTCGAATCGATGGTCGAACGAAACAGAACTCGTCGAGTGACGATTCACACGATTGGTGTGGTTACTCAACGCAATGGCGGCGCTGGCCTGACGTACTTCATGAAACCACTCGCGGAACGCAACACCGGCGTATTCCGCCTCGTCGAATAGTCTCTATTTGGGTGCGAATTCCTCGCGAGCGTAGAACTCCAGGTAACCGCAGGTCTGGCAGCGGTAGGCCGCCAATGGCAGCAGGGCATATCGCTTGGGGATTTTGAGACCACCCCAGAACGACGTTTTGGGTGGTCCCTCCTGCCACGAGCTGATCAACACTCCACCATACGTGTTGTCGAGAACGTGACCCTGGTTCATTTCACCTTGGCATTTCGGGCAGGCAGACGGCACCTGATCCATCGCAGATTCCCTTCGGCAAGCATTGACAGTTCTCCCTATCACAACGAGAGAACGCCGGGGTGGATCATACAATTCGCTGAAACTACTGTTGCAGGAGTTCTTCAACGGGCATGCCTGTCGTTGCGGTCACGTTGGCCGCAGACTGGGCTAG
>CBIHQO010000918.1:0-2516 GCA_966211735.1 uncultured Schlesneria sp. | reverse complement strand
CGTTTTGGGTCTTTGGCGACTGAAACCAAAGCTCCGTCAAGCCGGAGCACTCCAACATTTGGAGTGCGGTGGCTCGACACCGCTTTGGATCCAAGTCACGAGACGCCCTCCTCGAATTAGTCGGACTTCGAACTCAAGAAAGGCCACTTCACGGCACCATTCCGCAACAGGCGGTGGCCCAATTGGCGTATGCAACGCTGCAGAACAGAACTTGAAACACAGCCGCTCTGTGTTTCCAACTCAACTTTCTTCGTTTTGGGTCTTTGGCGACTGAAACCAAAGCTCCGTCAAGCCGGAGCACTCCAAATTGCCGACACCTGATCTACAAGAGTTTCACCCGCAGACCGGTTATGATCCTTTATTGCAGCAATTCCGTTGTGAGAAGTATCGGATTCGCCAATCTCGCCCGAGATTTAGTGGCATGAGATTTACATCGGCCTGAATGGATTATCGTGGCACGTAAACGCACCTGGTTGGAATGGTTGAATCCGTTCAGCCGTTTTCAACGCTGGTTCACCTTTTTCGCAATTGTCTGGCTGCTGGTGGCCAGCTATCTGCTGTATCGCGCCTTCACAACCGACGGCATCAAGCTCTCGGCCACGTTCGCGATTTACCTGCTCGCCACAGTCGTCTGCAGTTCGCTGGCATTCGTGCTGTACGGACTCGATAAACGCAGCGCCATCCGCGACAAACCAAGAATCTCCGAACGAACCCTCCACTTGCTATCGGTGTTCGGCGGCTGGCCAGGTGCCCACCTCGCGCGAATCACCTTCCGCCACAAGACGCTGAAAGTCTCCTTCCGCGTCGTGTTCTGGGTCATCGTGATGATTCACCTGACTCTGATCACCTACTGCATGCTCTTCGGCTGGTGGGTCGATTCGTTCAAGGCGCTAACAGGGATCTGACTGTATTGCTATTGATCGGCTAGACCGGCGAGCTGTCATCTCTTCAGTCCCGGAAGGGACCGAAAACGAAGAGGGCTCGCAACGCGCACAAGTCACGTACCGGCGATCTTGAACCACCGTGCGCGGTTCCTCGAGTTCCACTTCGATAGTACAAGGCTTTGGTGACCATCCTCATCGCAATCAGGATATTGGCTATCGTCCGCTGAATCCGTATCCGAAGGCACCTTCAGACACTGCTAATCTTGCTCCCCAGATCGTCGTCAATCGACGATTTTCGCATGCAGATCGTTCTGCAAGTAGTGGGTCATTCGTTGGCGCAGTTCAGGAAGCAGGACATCCGGAGGCGAGATTCTTGAACCATCGGCCATGATGACGAAGGGAGCGATTGTCATTCGCTGGAGAGAATTCACCTGCTGGAACGTGATCGCGCCGTGGTCCGGATCGGTTGCTGCCGAATCGCTTTCTTCCCAGATCACGGGACGGATATCGCGAATCCAGGGAATGCCCAGCGATCCTTGTCCCACGTCAAGCACCCCGAGACTGTCCGGCTGAAATGATTGCAGCATTTCAATAGCCACGGTTTTTTTCGTTCGCTTGCCCTTAGGGTATGATTCGAACTCCAATTCATACCAACGAACGCCGAGCTGATAGACTGTCTGATGCCAGAATTGCACGACTCGGATGGGGACCAGATGCGTCGGACCGGTGTCGAACGCACCATTCACGAGCATCATCGCAAACATTGAAAAAGCAAACCCGGTCAACGTACCGCTGAAGACTGCGAATGCGTAGCGATTGAAGGACTTCGGCTGATCCGAGTCACTACGCTTAACCCAGCACACAGCACCGATGGCAGTGAGAATCGCCGATAGTACGAGCGGGATCACCAACAGCAGCGACGGTTCTTCCCCATCGTCAAACGGCATATAACGTCCCAGCACATACACCAATCCGAGCAGAAACCACGTCATCCCCATCAGTCCGATGATGACGAGCAGGGCTTTGAGGGGAGTCATCGGTTGAAGTGGCTTTCCGGACTTCCGAATGAAATCGACTTCCGGATTTACCCCCAGCCAGCCGTAAAGCTGCAATGACTTGGCTAATCGATGGGGATAGTACACCAATGTGACGTAGTCACCGGGTTTAACGCCGGGATCGAGCTGATTCAGGTATCTGCACTGAAAATACTCCGGCCCAATGATCTCTCGCCGCACAATTTCACCGGAATCGGGATCGCAGTACTCCACGTCCGCGGCTATGAGAAAGTGCGTTCTCGAGAAGTTCTGCGCGATCTGGGAAGACCAGTAATCTCTCAGATAGACTTGCCTTGCTCGTCCGATCA
Source organism: uncultured Schlesneria sp. (assembly GCA_966211735.1). Lineage (GTDB taxonomy): Bacteria > Planctomycetota > Planctomycetia > Planctomycetales > Planctomycetaceae > Schlesneria. The sequence continues at coordinate 269 of CBIHQO010000918.1, read as the reverse complement.
GTGGCTGACAGTCCTCAACTGTTTGCAGATATCCCGACGAAAATCGGTTTCGCAACCAGACGAACGCGGCGAACGCCAGGCAAGCAGCGCCAATCCACTTAAGAAATCCGAGCGGTAATAGATACCAGCTGAGTTGTTTTACAAACGGAAGCAAATCGGTGGCAAAACAGCCGGCACCGATCAGAGCTGGAATCCAAACTCCAGCGTTTCGTGCACGTACATACCGACTGCGGTGGAATTCGATCGGAATCGGACGTGGACATGCCGAT
>CBIHQO010000917.1:0-2519 GCA_966211735.1 uncultured Schlesneria sp. | reverse complement strand
TGGTGAAGCTGGTCGCAGCGATCCATCACTCTGGTAAGCGTCCCAACACTGAAATACTCGAACGTCACTATCCCAAAACACCACAAATAGTCGTCGCCGAAGCGGCCTCGAAGATGATCGGATTCGATTTCAATCGCGGCCGCATCGATTCTTCGGCGCATCCTTTCTGCAGTGGATTTGGACCCGGCGATTGCCGGTTGACGACGCGCTATCACGACCATCACTTCCCCTCCGCATTTTTTGGAGTACTGCACGAGTCCGGGCATGGCATCTACGATCAAGGGTTGCCTGTCGATAGCTTTGGCTTGGGCATTGGCCAGGCCGATTCGCTGGGCATCCACGAATCGCAGTCACGCATGTGGGAGAATTTTGTCGGACGCAGTCGTCCGTTCTGGTCCTACATGTATCCAACCGTTAAAGAAGCGTTTCCGCAGGCCCTGGGTCAAACCGGCTTCGAGGACTTCTATTTCGCAATCAATGACGTGCGCCCCTCATTTATCCGTGTCGAAGCGGACGAGGTGACATACAACCTGCACATCATGCTGCGATTTGAAATGGAGCAACTGCTGATTGCTGGCGACCTGAAGCCAGCCGATGTCCCCGGAATGTGGAACGAAAAGTTCATGGAGTATTTTGGTTTGGCAGTCCCGAACGATTCCAAGGGATGCCTGCAGGACATTCACTGGAGTGCCGGGTTGCTGGGGTATTTTCCTACCTATGCCCTCGGTAACATGTATGCAGCTCAATTCTACGACGCCGCCCGCCGGGATTTGGGTGATTTGGATACCGCTTTCGCAGCAGGCCACTTCCGACCGCTGAAGGAGTGGCTCAACGAGAAGATCCACAAGCATGGAAAGCGATACCCCGCGAAACGACTCGTCGAAATCGTCACCGGTCAATCTCTTTCCCATGTGCCGTTGATGAATCATCTGAAACGTAAGTTCGGCGGACTATATTCACTGAAAATCTGAGACGGCTTGGTTGTGATCTATGAGTGATGAGATTGAAACGGAACCCGGTCTGCAGGATCGCCCGCCGTCAAATGGCGGCAAGATCTTCAGTGCAGTACTGCTGGTCGTTGTTGCCGTCGCATTCGCATTCGCTTTCACGATACGCCCCGTTTCAAAGGCACCAGAAATTCGCGCCGACGGCTGGTTGAACGGCCCCGCCCCGACGCCAGAAGAACTTCATGGAAAAGTCCTCGTCGTTGACGCCTGGGCCTTCTGGTGCGGTCCATGTCGCGCCGCTGCTCCTGAATTGGTAAAACTCCATGAGCGTTATCGCGATCGCGGCGTCATGTTTATCGGACTGACAAGTGAACGTAGTGATCGTGACCCCGAAAATCGTCACTTCCTGGCCGAAACCAAAATTACCTGGCCAAACGGATATGGTGCGGTTGAAACGCTAATTAAGTTGAAGGCAGATTCGATTCCACAGGTCTGGGTGATCGACCGTAAATACAATCTGATTTGGAACATCAATTCCTCGGAGCCGATTGAATCGGCGATCGAACGTGCTTTGGCACAAAAGCCGTGATTAACGCGCGTATTCGCGTCGGCGCTGTCTTGAGATTGCGGCGTTGTTATCTCCACGATGGAAACGCCGCAGCCTCAGTGACGAGCGTGCCTGTGATAATTCCCCTCGACGTAAATCCAAGGCCGATTCAAGTCCGCTCTACAATCGGACATTCCCGAATGAATCAGGCCGTGGTGTCAAGCACTCTCGGAATTCTTCGTAACCCCGGTTCGTCGCAGGCCAATAGAATGTCATGAGATTCAATTCGCGTAACTTACGATGGTTGCTGACGTTTCCCGTCCTGCTCGTGGCTTTCGTCAGCCCCGCCCTGGCTCAGGGAGAATGGGAGACCAACCCGGAAAGCGAACTGGCTCTGGAACGTGGCTTGTCCTGGCTGGCCAGAACTCAGGGATCGCAAGGAAATTGGGAATCGAATGACCTCGGGCTCGTCAGCCTGGGGGCACTCGCATTTCTGTCGGCGGGTCACATGCCGGGACGTGGGAAATATGGAGATCAGGTTGATCGCGCCCTGCAGTACATTGTCAAGAACGCGAAGCCTTCTGGTTTGCTCAACATCGCCGACGCTCAACGCGATCTGTACAACCATGGCTTGACCGCATTCGTACTGGGGCAGGCCTATGGGATGACTGAAGACCCCCAGATTGGCAAGACACTGGACAAAGCGCTGAAGCTGATTGCCAATACTCAATGCGATGATGGCGGGTGGGACTATCGAGCCCGACGACAACAACATGGTCACGATCTGAGCTTAGCTGTCATGCAGGCCAAGGCGTTGCGCAGTGCCGTTGATAGCGGATTTGAAGTCCGTAACGATGTCATCAAGCTGGCAATTCAGTCTGTTCGCGACCACTATAAGGCAGATAACGGAGCACGAGGGCTCGATGAGCGTGCCAAAGAGGGAACCGGACAATTCACCTACGACGGCAACCGCGGCACGTTGGCCATGGCGGCGTGCGGGGTGGTCTGCCTGCAGGAATTTGGGC
>CBIHQO010000916.1:0-2539 GCA_966211735.1 uncultured Schlesneria sp. | reverse complement strand
GGGAACTCTTGGTCTCATCAAAGGCCCTAAGATTACGTCGGCAAAGTTTGCAGAAGTTCCGCGCGCTGGAACAGCAGCAGCTCAACGAGGTCCGACAGACGGGATCCAAACCATCCAATTTGCCGATCAAACGCTCACATTGACCACCGACGGGCAAGCAATCGAATCCATCAAGGAATACACGACGATTGAGCGATTTCGAAATGACTTTGGGCAGTTCGGCTTTATTAGCCTGCATCCCGCGACAGAAACGCCATATCGTATCTACATCGAAAGCGGCTATGATTTGCTGATTCAGATGCGTCCCCGAAACAACAACGGCGAATACGTCCGGATTATGGACAATCTGACTCCCGACGACGTGCGCAGGCTCTCGAGCACCCAGCAGGAGATCCTCAAAAAGGAGCGTGCCATCCTGATTCATGAGGCGGTCGACGTGACCTGGTTAGTCGGCTGTATTTCACCACGTCCCAAGGGGAATCACGCGACGTTTGATCGCGAGGATCCCAATAATCCTTCTGCAAAGATGATGCGCGAGCTGTTTGCCGCATTAAATGCAGCTCCCCAGCGCATGGGATCGATGTTCGTTCTGGACGGCTGAACATGCTGCCGTCCGACCGACGGTAGTGAACCGTTCGGAACGAGGCTGATCATCGCAGCGAGATACCCGCGCATTGTTGCCATCGGCGTCAGAACGCGACAGTGCTGCCGCCCGCTCGAATATTCGCGGCGCATCACTTTCCCGCCAGAAGCATCGCGGTTAAGGTGATCAGAGATCTTCACCCAATCTGGCAATTGTCCCGGCAATGTATGCCAAACTCAAACACTCAAAAGCCATTGCTGCCATCACTGCTCGATCGATTGATCGATGCAGAACCTGATCAATCCAGTGAACCGTTATGGCGAGGCAGCTACCGGTTAGACGAATTGCGTGAGCATGTCCGCCGTGATCTTGAATATCTGCTCAACACGCGACATGGCCGAGCAGACTTGATCGCCCGACAAAGTGAACTGTCGGTTTCGACGCTCTCGTACGGGCTGCCCGATTTTACGGGTATTATCGGTGGCGGGTTGCAGACGCGGGAGCAGCTTCGGGCCGTCGTTGAACGGGCCGTTCGAGATTTTGAACCTCGTTTACAGAACATTCAGGTGATCGTTCGTGAAGCAGAATACGAGTACGATCGAAATATCCGGCTGACGATCCAAGCCGTTCTTTGGGTCGAGCCAATCATGGAGCTTGTCACCTTCGATACGACCGTCGAAGCGGTTTCTGGCACATGTGAAGTTCATCCCAACTAGCCCGGTAACAGCATGCGCGATCGTCTGGAAGAATTTTACGAACAGGAACTGTTCTTCATTCGCCGTATGGGGGCCGAATTTGCCCGTGATCGCCCCAAGATCGCCGACAGGTTGTCGTTTGCTCCCGACATGCGCGAATCATCGGATCCCCACGTGGAGCGGTTGATCGAGTCGTTTGCATTCCTGACCGCCCGAGTCCGACTCAAGTTGGAGGACGAATTCCCCGAACTGACCAACTCCTTATTGGGATTACTTTACCCTCACTACACGGCCCCGATCCCCTCGCTTTCGGTGGTACAATTCACGCTCGACCCCAATCAGGGCAAATCGACAGATGGATTTACGATTGGTCGGGCGAGCCGCTTGATTTCGCGAGACGTTCGCGGTGTCCCCTGTCGATTTCGAACAGCATATCCCGTCGTGCTTTGGCCAATCGAGATCACGACCAGATATCTGACGGCCCCCTTCAGCTCGGCAATGAAACTTCCTGCCGGCCTGAATCAAGTCGAAGCGATGCTTCGCGTCGAGCTGCAAACAACCGGAGGCCTACCGTGGAACTCACTGAACCTGGATCAATTGCGAGTCTTTTTAAATGGCGATGAGAAGACGACGCGGCAGTTGTACGAGTTGATCTTCAACAATTGCGCCGGCGTCCTGATTCAGGAGTCTGGTGGTCCGGCGACTGTGGTGCTGCCGCCAGATTCGATTAAGGAAGTCGGCTTTGGACGCGATGAGGGGTTGCTGCCCGCTGATGCACGCTCCTTTCCGGGATACCGCTTACTAACCGAATATTTCGCATTCCCTCAAAAGTTTATGTTCGCGGATTTTACCGGGCTAAGGTCGGTGATCTCGCGTGCGACCAAACCCAAAATCGATCTATGTATCCTGCTCAAGAAAGCCGATCGAACGCTTGAGACACGCGTTGATCATGATGTCTTCAGGCTCGGATGCGCTCCAATTGTCAATCTCTTCAGCCATCATGCAGAACCAATTCGGCTGACGCAGACCCAGACCGAGTATCATGTTGTTCCTGATGTCCGCCATCGACGTGAATACGAAGTCTATTCGATCGATTCTGTGACAAGTACGAATCTGGACAGTGGTGAGACGACCGAGTATCAGCCGTTTTTTGCATGCCGCCACGGCCGCTCAGTGGATCTTGCCCCCACATATTGGCATTCGAAGCGTGTTCCGTCTGCCGTCAAGAATGACCGGGGAACGGAACTATGGCTCTCTCTGG
>CBIHQO010000915.1:0-2544 GCA_966211735.1 uncultured Schlesneria sp. | reverse complement strand
CGCAAGTCGTTCCCCGCGAACAGGCAACGCCTTCCAGATAGAGCGCCACCAGCAGCGCCTCGCCGTCGACTCCGGGAAACGAAATGTTCAGCGTATTTGGCAGCCGGGTCGCCTCCATGGCGTTCACCACGGCCGACGTACAGCGTTCGAGGAGCAGTCCCTGCAAAAGATTGCGTCGCTGTTGAACTTGTGACGATCGCTCTGCGTGTACGCTCTGCCACGACCGCAGCGCGGAGGCCATTCCAGCGATGAGCGCCACCGGTTCCGTTCCGGCTCGCCGTTCGGCTTCCTGATGGCCTCCTTTGAGAAGTGGCGACAACGTTGCGTTTTCAGTGACCAGTAATCCGCCAACACCGCGTGGTCCGTGGAATTTGTGAGCTCCAAAACTGAGCGAGGTCGCTCCCAAGCTGCGGAAGTCGACTGGAATCTTCCCGACGGCCTGCACCGCGTCCAAGTGCAGAGGGATTCCGCGAGTTCGGCATTGCTCAGCCAGCGGGGCGACGTCTTGAATCACTCCCGTTTCGTTGTGAGCCAGAATCACGGCGACTAACCGCGCCTCGGCCGGCAACTCTTCCGGAATCAGCCGCCCCGCCGAGTCCACTCGCAACTGATGCAGCTTCCATCCCTCGCGAACCAGTGCCCGACAGGTTTCCAGAACAGACGGATGTTCGCCCGGCGAAATGACAACTGTGCCGGGTGTCCCCTGAGCAAACCCACGAAGGGCCAGATTATTGGCTTCGGTCCCACCGCTCGTAAAAATCAGCTCGGTCGGCGACCCCCCCAACCAGGCGGCGATGTTCTCTCGACATTCCTCCAGAACCTGCCGAGCCTTCCGCCCAACCCGATGCCGACTCCCCGGATTGCCATAACAATCCCGCATCACCCGCGCGACCTCGTCGATCACCTCCGGCAGAGGTGGCGTCGTGGCATTGTTGTCGAGGTAGATCATCGAAGTCATCACGAAATACTATCGTTGTCGTACCGCGAGAGGAATTACTGCGCTGACACATCCTTGGGCTGGGATCAGCGTCGATTGCCAGTCAGGTGATCAAGTTTCGTTCACTCGCGTTGAAAATGGTCGGTTAAATCGGCCGATTAACCGATCCAACCCCACCCACTGGGTGGTTTCGATCTGTGGTCAACCGTGGTCCGAGCGGCACATCGATTGCGGTCAAGGCCGAGGAGATTCAATCGCCTAAATAACTATCCATAAAAATGCCACGACAACCGATTCGCCCCTTCCAATTTCAACATCGGTTCATCCTTGCTCATTGGATGTCAGTTCCCGCGCCCTCGGTCAAACTCATCACCGGCTACTGGAATCACAGCACAGCATCATGGGCCGCGTCACCAGATCAAGCGACACTATTCGATACCGAAGCGGGAGCCCTCGTTTACCGGCGTGGCAACCTGGAACGGATGCAGCAGGCTGTTGAGGTCGACTTGAGTAAGTGAGACGATCGAATCCGTCGAGAAGCGACTAAATGACCAGCGATCCCGAAATCCGAAGCCTTCTGTGGGATACTTACCCGGACACGATTCACTTTGCCGATGAGACGATCTACTTCATGCTGCCAGACCTCACCTTGGCTTACGTAAACCTCGGCTGGACGCAATTCGCAGCGCAAAACGGCGGCGAGCCAACGATTTCCTTGAACTGGCCGATCGGTTCCTGTGTCCTGGAGGCAATGGCGGCGAGTCTTCGGCCGTTCTTTGCCGAGAACTTCGCGAAATGTCTGCGGGAAAGACGTCCCTGGGAGCACCACTATGAATGCTCCTCTCCCGATTTGTACCGCTCGTTCGTGATGATGACTTATCCTGTGGGGGCCGGGGAAGGACTATTGGTGGTGAACTCTCTCGCGCAAGAGACGTTACACACCAGATGCGTCTGCGAACCGCGCGAGATTCTTTACCGAGATCAGCACGGATCGATCCTGCAGTGCGCCCATTGCCGACGTGTCAAACGATGCGGAGTGAAACCGAGATGGGACTGGGTGCGTGAGTGGGTCACGACTTGTCCAACCAATACGAATCACGGATTGTGCGAGCCGTGCTTTGGTTTCTACTATCGAAACCCACATCTTCCCGCGAAGCGCTTCCCCGAATCATTTCGAACGGGGGAGTGACGGCCGAGTCTGGTCCGGGGACCTGGCAATGCCACTCTGCCTCGTGACACAACCGCCCGTTTTCCTGAGTGCGGTTGCAGATTCGCGTTCTGTCGTCAAAGAATTAAGGGCTCCGCAAGTTGTGACGTGGGGTGTCTGGCGACTGGAGCCAAAGCGGTGTCGAGCCACCGCACTCCAAGGTTCGCTGACGATTGGCATTCAATTGTCAAAGAGCAGTCCCGCCGCGATTCGCTACAGCGAATCACGCTATCCCGTCCCGAACCTTACGAAATGGCAGAATTTGTCAGTCCATGGCAGTGTTTTGGGGGGGTGTGCGATTTTGTCATCAGATGTCTAGCGAGATTTTGAGAATTGACAGTGTGACACTGACACATCGATCTGCCTCCTACGAAAAACGGCCACACCTGTTGACCCCGAT
>CBIHQO010000914.1:0-2546 GCA_966211735.1 uncultured Schlesneria sp. | reverse complement strand
CAATGTCTTGGATGATCGTGCTATTTGCCCAAATGTCGTCGGCTCTTTTGCAACGCAGCTTCGCTTCGGAACACGCCTTTCGGATTGCGTCATGGATGCCTGAAAACGCTGTCCCAAACGGCATCATAATGGCGACTAAATCGTGCTGAACGTCCGTCGAGTGGGGAACCTCGAAGACCTTTGGTGCAAACGTGATCTTTTTCACCGCTTCTGGGATTGAATGGGCTGTAGAAACGAAATGACCGTCCACAGAACGCAACTTCGCTGCACCTGAATGTTGATCCAGAATCACTTCGAGCTTGTACTGCTTGAGGACTTGATTCATCCTTGTCAGTGCAGCGTCGTAGTCTACCTTTGTTCCAGTGAGGCCCTCGAAGTAACCGGGATTCATGACTTCTTCGACAACCGATGTCATTTCGGTGGAGGGAAGGGAACCATCTTTAGGAGCCTTGTTGTTGATGTCGATGACGGCCTCTCGTGTCCAAGAGTTGCGTGTTTCGCCTCGATGAATGTAGTCAAGGCCGAGGCCCGTAAAGAACGTAGTCAACTTTGAGGAGCTTCGATACGGGAAAGGCAGGGGAATGTCCCCACAGATGAACTGAGCGATCTGATCCAATGCTGCGGATTTCAACTGCATTTCAGACTCCCACACGGAAACAAATACCCAACTGCCTGTGTTTGGACGCATGGCCACGCATAGCCCATTGATGGCTACGGCAACGACCACATCACTTAAGGGACTGTGCCAAAGTCGCAATCGCCTTTTCAACTTCCGGCACCAACTCTTCTTTTGCTTTCACAATCGCTTCACGGAGAGCTTCGATGTGTTTGGCTGCTTCAATCCGTATCTCAATACTCGCCTCAACTAGCGGCTTCCAATCAACTTCAGGTTCCTCGTGCTGATAACTGAGGTAATGTTCTGCGTAGCAAAGCCGCCATGCGCCACGCAGCTTAATCATTCCGACGTGCGACTGATGCTCTCCCCAAGGCTGGCCCGATGCGGGATCGGCATCTTGGTAGCAATCGTAAATGATCCAAGTATCTTTCGGGACCATCATCTCTTTGAACTTCTTTTCGTGCGCCTCGATTGCGCTATTGAGTTGGGCAAATCGAGATTCCAGGGCCTTGTTGATTTCCAGATTTCGCTTATCGAGTGTCATTGTGTTCAACTCCTGGCAAGACCATTTGCCAACGTAGAAGCCATTGATGCGATTGAAATACACGGACGATTTCCCTCCAGCCCTGGGGCAGGAACACGGGGTGTGCGCCGTAGAACAAGAGAAGCGATCTCACGTTGCCAGCGGCAGATTCGCTCTCATTCGAACTGTATTCGGGTTATCCGCCCGACAAACAAGACCACCATCACAGTGGTGCGGCAAGTGGAGTCACCCAAAGCCACGTCGAAAGCATATCGAAGGAATCCGTTTCGTCAATGATTTTTTTTTGGCGATCAAATTCGGGCGGGTCGGGCGGTGCCCCTGCGGTCGAAGATCGCAGTACATAAACCGTCATTGGTGAACATCCACATGCGTTTTACTCCCCGAATGCAAGCTGCCGAGCGAGTGCTTCTCGTTCTCTTCGGGCTTGAGATGTCTTGGACGTGACCAACTTCTCAACCAGCGGCAAGAGTACGGGCCTCAGACACACTCGCCCGATAGGTTTTCCGAGAAGTGGGTCAGACACGTCGATTCGAGCTTCTTTCGCAAGTGGATTGGTCGTCGGGTAGAGGATGCTGCTCTGAGGCTGCTGACGATTGCTGATGGCATAAACGACTAACTGGTAAAGCATCTCACGAGGCAATTGTTTCTCCCAAAGATCACGGTATTTCGCATCCAAAATCGAGCAGAGCGTTCCTTTCTGAGTTACGACGTAATCTGGCCGTGGTGTAGGAGATTGTCGACGTTGGGGGTTGAATTGTGGATTGTACCGCATCATTCCTTTCAGTCCGTGTTCGTCACGGACTGAATACTCTGGCAGGTTGTGTCGAAGGAACCGAGAGACAAGGGCCTGAAAGAAGGCATTCATGTCGAACAAGAAACCTGGCAGCGTTGTCGTGGACGTTTGGCCTTCCAGCACAACGCCCTTGGCATCAACCAGTAGGCGAATAATCGACAATGCAGAAGAGTACGCCGTGGTTAGACGATTCATCTGTCGGATCCCCCGATCCAGCATCACGCCATCGAGACGCACAGTTGAAACTTGCTCCTCCATCAGAGATGCAAGCCGCCGAGAATCACGTCGAAGATCAACTACACTGGCCATCATAGCTGCTAATCCCAGGCCCGCCATCAGCACCCGATTGAGCAACATGTCCTCTATTCGAGGATGGTGCAGGCAGGGCAAAGTGGCAGTGGCCGTGCCGCCGTCCAAGGCCATTCGATTTAGGTCAATGCGTCCACGAGGAGAACTCAGACGCTCGCTGGTCCCGATGTAGGTCCGAAGCAATCCACGGGAGATGAGTTCTTGAACCTCAGCATTCAACTGACTTATCAAAAGGTCTTCAAAACCACAGTGGTTAACGAGATGTGTGGACTCGGAAATCAGAT
>CBIHQO010000913.1:0-2551 GCA_966211735.1 uncultured Schlesneria sp. | reverse complement strand
AAGCGCCAGGCGGTAACTAACCCGAAGAATACGATCTATTCGATCAAGCGATTCATGGGACGTCGTCACAACGAAGTCGAATCGGAAGAAAAGATCGTCCCCTATAAGGTCATCGGCGGACCGAACGAGTACGTCAAAGTCGAAGTCCACGGGAAGACCTATACGCCTCCGGAAGTCTCCGCGCAGATTCTTCGCAAACTGAAGGAATCGGCAGAAGCCTACCTGGGGCATACTGTCACTCGAGCCGTCATCACCGTTCCCGCCTATTTCAATGACGCTCAACGTCAGGCGACCAAGGACGCAGGTGAAATCGCCGGTTTGACCGTTGATCGAATCATCAACGAACCGACGGCTGCCGCACTCGCGTACGGCCTCCAGAACAAGAAGAACGAAAAGATTGCCGTGTTCGACCTGGGGGGCGGTACATTCGACGTCTCCGTTCTGGAAGTCGATAACGAACTGGTCGAAGTGCTCAGCACCAACGGCGACACCCACCTGGGTGGCGACGATTTCGACGAAGTGCTGATCAAGCACATCGCCGACAAGTTCCAGGCGGAACATGGGATCGATCTGCGAAAAGACGCGATGGCGCTGCAGCGACTGCGCGAAGCGGCCGAAAAGGCAAAGAAGGAGCTGTCGGGCCAACAACAGACCGATATCAACCTGCCGTTCATTACGGCGGATGCCAGCGGTGCGAAGCATCTGCAAATGACCGTGACGCGTGCCGAGTTCGAACGGATGGTCGATCACCTGATCGAACGTTGTCGCAAACCAGTCGAAAACGCGCTACGCGATGCCAAGCTGTCGCCCAGCCAGATCGATGAAGTCGTGCTGGTCGGCGGTTCGACGCGTGTCCCCAAGGTTCAGGAATTCGTCAAGAAGATGTTCGGCGGGAAAGAGCCACATCGCGGGGTCAACCCTGACGAAGTGGTCTCGATCGGTGCAGCCATTCAGGGCGGCATCATCTCGGGCGACGTCAAAGACATGGTGCTGCTCGACGTGACTCCACTGTCGCTGGGCCTCGAAACCGAAGGGGGCGTGATGACGGTCCTCGTCGAACGCAACACCACGATTCCTGTCACCAAGAAGGAAACGTTCTCGACGGCCGCCGACGGTCAAAGTGCAGTGACGATCAGCGTCTTCCAGGGCGAACGCCCGATGGCTCGCGACAACCGAGCTCTGAACCAGTTCAACCTGGAAGGGATCATGCCCGCACCACGTGGGACGCCAAAGATCGAAGTGACATTCGACCTGGATGTCAACGGCATTTTGAACGTGAAGGCCAAGGATCAGGCAACCGGCAAAGAGCACTCGGTGCGAATCGAGAACTCCAGCGGGATCGATCAGGCGGAAATCGACCGGATGCGAAAAGACGCCGAGTCTCACGCTTCCGAAGACAAGCGACGTCGCGAACTGGCGGAAGCCAAGAACAAGGCGTCGACCTCAGTCTACGACGTCGAAAAGATCCTGAAGGAACACGGAGCGAAGTTGGATGCGGGATCCAAGTCGGCGGTTGAAAGCAGCATCGAAAAGGTGAAGGCCGCCGAAAAAGGCGACGACGTTGCCGCGATCAATTCGGCCGTCGATGCCTTGCAGCAAGCCAGCATGGCCTTGTCGCAGCACATGCAAGCCGCGGCAGGGCCTGATGCAGGACCACAAGCGGGTCCGTCCTCTGACGGGAAGCCTGATGACGGCGTGATCGATGCTGAATTTGAAAAGAAGAGCTAGAATGCTATCACTTGGTAAAACCATTCGCGTCATCTGCGACCACAGGTGACGCGAATGGTTGCCAATGCAGCCGACGCCATTCGTGGAGACTCATATGCCCACTATCACAGACGACTATCTGCAAACCCTCGCACCGATTTATAAACACGTGTTTGAAGCGTTCCAGATATTCAATCCGGCTCGTCGAGAGGGAGAGGGGTTTGCGATTCAGACGCTCTATTCAGTCCTTAGCGACAGATACACGCTCGGTCAGGTCCAGGAGGCCTGCCGCGAGTTAGAAAAGGGGGGGGCAGTAGTAATCAGAAATGGAATCTTTGCCCACCCGACAGCCCTTGGGGAAGCATTGATTGAGGCAGTGACGGGCACCCGACCACAACCGCTTCCTCCATTTTCGCCACCCCCAGCCTAAGGAAGAATCCCACGTGGCCAGTGAATGGATTCCTCGATTTTGGCCAAGAGTCGCTTTCCACACGTTCTTGTCCCATTCCGCAGAAGATCGAGCGAATCTTGTCGTTCCAGTCGACACAAAGCTGAGAAACCTGCGGCGTATTCCATGGCTCGATAAGCATCATTATCCATCAAGCAGGAAACCGATGGAGGCTCTTCGAACCGAGTTACTTCGATGCCGGCACGTTGTCTACTTCGTCACTTCGGGGTTACTTCGGCAAGGTCGAGGATGGACGGCCACTGAACGTGCGTTGGTTGACCAAATGCAGGCGGGGTTGGAATTTCGAGGAGTCGAATTCCAGCACGTCGAACTTCCGTTGATTTTTACCAAACCTGACGACCCACTGCTGCAACGATCAATTTGGGCACCGCTATT
>CBIHQO010000912.1:0-2555 GCA_966211735.1 uncultured Schlesneria sp. | reverse complement strand
GTCGCTGCGTCTGTTCGACGAGCCAGCCTGGAGCACTGATGCCGCGACGACGAATCTGCCAGACACCAATCCAGCCGAATAGCAGACGGCTGCTCAATAGAGCAACTCCACAAATCCAGAGGCTGACGATCCACGGTTGAGCTTGCTGCCATGTGAACTGGTTGGAATAGAGATACCGTAGCGAATTATTGGGTCGGGGATAAATCGCTGGTGCGGAAGCGGATGGTGTCGTTGTTGGCTGTGTCGCCGAAGCAGGATCGAGGCGGTTTGCGGTGTCGGCGTAGTGAGTTGGAATTCTGCTTTCATCGGGGAATGAGAGAGGAACCGATGACTGAGGTGTGACAGCGGGTGGATGTTGAAACGGCTGCTCGATCGGGGCGGTGACGTTCGCGACGATGAACGTCGCCATCGGCGAGGCGATCATCCCCAGGAGAGCCAACAAACTGAGGTAGTATCGCCACTCGGAGCGTCGTACTCGCCCCAAGCGAACGGTAAGGCCCAGCAGCAGCGCGATTGCGAAGCCCTGCCACACGAAGTGGATCAGGGTCCACGCCAGTCGTTGCACGAGAGGTTCAGACAATGGAAAGGTATTCATCAGGCATCTCCAAGTCAGCACATTCAGAATGGCTGGCGGATGTGGATGTTATCCTGCCACGTGCGGTGCGATCAGTCGCCCTTCTGCTTGTACTCATCAATTAGCTTGCGGATCTCGTCGAGTTCTGCGGCGGATGGTTTGGATTGTTCGAGCAGTCGGGCGACGAGGGCACTGGCTGAGCCTTCGAAGACGCGATCGAGAACGCTGCCCAGGATTTTGCCTTCGGTCTGATTGGGCAGCGTCTTGGCGGTATAGCGAAACGCTCGTCCTTCCGGCTTGCGTGTGACCAGCTTCTTTTCGGTCATCACATTCAGCAAGCTCATCACCGAGGTATAGGCCCGCTCCTTGGGGAACGCGTCCATGACTTCTCGCACGGTTGCCGGGCCGCGATCCCACAGGATCCGCAGCACTTCAAGCTCACCAGGGGTCGGATGCGGTTGTGCTGGTCGCGCCATCGGTCTGTGCCTCTCGACATTGATTTGTCGTCTTTCTGCCAGTCCAGCCCTGCCAATTCCGCATGAGCCGTCCGCAGTCTACTGGTTAGCCAGTAGTTGTCAACTGCAAAACCAGTAGATACGAATGCAGGTCGGCATGTCGGTCATGAGGAGTTGTGCGAGATGTCCTTACGAAAGTGCGTATCGCTCGATCATGCGAGTGCGCGTCGGTATGCTGGCTTTATGATGTTGGCAAGCATCCAAGTTCACGTCCTCATAGTAGCGTCGCCGCATCCTTCGAATGTGGAACTTATTTCGATGCATCGCGCGATCTAGAAAAGAGGAAACTTATGGACCGATCAAAAGGTGCTGCAGTGATTTGGTTTCGACTCTACGTAGTCGTCGCGATATTCGTCGTCTGCAGTTCGGCAGGGTTGGCACAAACTTCTGCTGAGAAGCACCCCATCCCTTCTGTCGCGCGACAGGCAGAAATCAAGAAGCTGCTGGAAGAGACCTATGGGCTTAAGAAAGCTGTTGGTCAAGCGAAGAAAGAGGAAGCGGCCGCGACTTTGATGGCGGCTGTTGAGGGAGGCGAGCTTTCTCAGGACGAGACTTATGTCGTGCTGATCACGGTGCTCAACCTGGCAAAGGATGCGGGCAAATTTGAATCGTATCTGGATGCTGTGGGGCTGATAGAGAAGACTTACGAGAGTCCGCATGGGGCGACAGAGAAATACTTATCTGAATTCCTGCATGACTGCAAAAACAACGAGTCGCTGAAAGCCGCAATCGCAGAAGGACTGGCGGTTGCTCGTGCGGCCGCATCAGAGAATCGTTTTTCTGAGGCGACATCGTTGCTTGCCGCGACCGAATCGGCGAATCGCCGTCTACCCGGCAATGCTGCCACAAAGCAATCGATCACAGAAGCTCGAAAGTGGATCGCACACCGGGATGCGATGTGGAAAACATTTCAGAAGGCGACCGCGACTCTGAAGAAGACGCCCGACGATGCTGAGGCCAACTGGACGGCCGGAAAGTGGCATGCCGTTGTCGAAAACAATTGGGTCGTCGCGCTGCCCCTGCTGGCCAAAGGAAGCAATGCTCAGTGGAAAGCGTTGAGCGAACTGGAACTGAAGACCTCCTCCGACAACGCGGCACAGATTGCGGTGGCGGATGGTTGGTGGGATCTTTCTCAGAACGACAATTCCGACGCGAAGGCCGATCTATTGAAGCATGCTGGTGAATGGTATGCGCGAGCACTGCCTGGAACGACGGCTCTGCAGAAACTGCGGATTGAGAAACGGCTCAGTGAAATTGACGATGTCCCTTTAGTCGCCAGCGTGACGACGGAACTGAAGCCAGCAACAGCGTATGAACAACCCGTGGATATCACACCTCCTGGACCGAAGATCGATTTAGGCCCCATTGTGATTACGAGGTTTGCGGATTGGGATGGGGACGGCGATCTCGACATACTGATGGGCGACGGATTGGGATACGTCTGGGTCCTGCTGAATACAGGTAAG
>CBIHQO010000911.1:0-2562 GCA_966211735.1 uncultured Schlesneria sp. | reverse complement strand
GGACCTCAAACAGCAGCGGAGCTCGTGGAGGAAAGGAGACTGACCAAGGAGAACGGCGGGGTGGCACTCAACGCGGGTAACGATTTTTGTTGACGTCGAATTTGACGGAAATGCAGGGCATTTGTCGACAGCGTGAGGACGAGCCCGTAATTGTGCGACTACGAAAACACGCGTTTCTTCAGATGTATAGGCGTTAAATCGTTACCCGCGTTGGGTGGCACTGGTTGGCCGCTTCGGACAACCAGTACCAATGCCACTTGACCCATAACGGCAATCTCTTCAGCACGTGCCATAGACTCACTGAAAGTCGGTGACACACCCCAACGCGCGGCACACCTTCCTATGCAAGGATCGGCGGAGTCGACGCAGACAGTAATCGCTCGTCCTTCAAACTGATCCCGCTGATGCGGCGATGTCGAGCCGCATTCAGCAAATAGTGCAGCGCCCTGACCGCGGCCGCGGCGGACAACCCATTCGGACGAATATTCGAAAGACAGTTGCGATCCGCATCGGTTCGCCCCGGCTTCGGACCATACACAAAATAAGCCCCCAGGCTATCCGGCGATCCCAACCCAGGTCGCTCGCCCAACAAGATCAGCGAGATCGCACTCTTCAGCCCCTCCCCCACTTCGTCCTGAATGGCGACACGCGCGAAGGGGATAATCATCACCGGAGCAATACGCCAACCTTCGCCGTTCAACAGCGAGACGAGCTTCGTCACAACCTCGCCAGCATGAACCGCCGCGTGCGAGGAAAGTCCGTCCGAAATGATGAGGCACAAGTCTTGCGCCGGACAATTCAGCGATGCCAAAGTCGCTCGCGATTGCGAATTCAAGCGTCGCCCCAGATCGGGGCGGCGCAGGTATTCTTCGCGGCTGCTCGCCTCGCTATTCAAGGAGATTGTTTCCAAACCGGCCGAACTCAACTTCTCGATCAGAGGGCGAGGATCAAACGAGGCCAGCACGGCATCTCGAGCCCGCGCTTGCGACAAACCAAAGTCGAGCAACTCGCGAGTCGGTAGACTTCCACCGGCGCGACCCAGCGCAATTCTTGCGGCGGTCAGCGATTTAAAATCATGCCAGGGATCAGCGGGATTGCTCATTGTATTCGATTCTGAGTGATCACGAGATGACCGTGCGCAATAGTACTCGTCTTGGATTTCAGGTTGGGTGCCACTGGTGGCAGCTCTGGGCCACCAGTGTCTTCGCGTCGCTGCAATCGTTCTAATTGGGTGACGAGCGTGTATAACTCTCGGCGTCACCATGCATTGTTTGCCCTTTCACACATCCGCAAGACACTGGCAACGCAAAGCCGTTGCCAGTGGCACCCGAAATGATGTTTCTCGCCAGCAGAATCGCGCATGCTCTGTTAGTCACTGCAGCAGACGGTGCCCGCGCGACAGTGGTTTCAATCGCAATTGCTCATCAACGATCCCATTTCTCAACAGCCACTCCTCAAACTCGGGAGCCGGTCGCAGGCCCAATGTCTGCCGCAAATAGTGGCTGTCATGAAACGATGTCGATTGATAATTCAGCATGATATCATCGGCCCCCGGCACGCCCATGATGAAGTTGCAACCGGCGATTCCTAGCAACGACAGCAATGTGTCCATGTCGTCCTGATCGGCTTCCGAATGATTTGTGTAACAAACATCGCATCCCATGGGGACACCGAGCACCTTCGCACAGAAATGGTCCTCCAGTCCGGCGCGAATGATCTGCTTCCCATCGTACAGGTACTCTGGCCCGATAAACCCAACGACACTATTGACCAATAGCGGCTTGAAGTGACGAGCCACCGCGTAAGCTCTCGCCTCCAGCGTCTGCTGATCGACTCCACAGTTCGCCCCCGCGGAAAGGCACGCCCCCTGCCCCGTTTCAAAGTACATCACGTTGTCACCGACTGTGCCTCGACGAAGCGCCAATGCGGCGTCTTGCGCTTCCGCCAGTAACTTCAGATCGATGCCGAACGACTTGTTCGCCCCCTCCGTTCCCGCGATTGATTGAAACACCAGATCCACCGGTGCCCCTCGTTCCATCGCCCGTAGCGATGTCGTGACGTGTGCCAGCACACACGACTGCGTCGGAATCGCAAATCGCTCGATCAAATCCCCGATCAATTGGATCAACCGGATCGTATTGTCGACGTTGTCGGTGGCGGGATTCACACCGATCACGGCATCGCCGCAGGCATAGCACAGGCCGTCCAGGATCGAAGCGGCGATCCCAGCCGGATCGTCGGTCGGATGATTCGGCTGGATTCGCACTGCCAGACGCCCCGACAAGCCCAGCGTATTGCGAAACTGCGAAGTCACCTGACATTTGCTGGCGACCAGAATCAGATCCTGGTTTCGCATAATCTTGCTGACGGCGGCCACCATTTCGGGCGTCAGTCCCGGCGCCACAGCGGCCAGTCGCTTGGTGTCGGTCTCGTAGTCGAGCAGCCACTCTCGCAGTTCACCGACCGTCAATGAACCAATCGGCTCAAACGCAGTGGACGAATGGGTATCACAGATCAGGCGAGTCACCTCATCCGTGTCATAAGGAATGATCGGCTCATCCA
>CBIHQO010000910.1:0-2571 GCA_966211735.1 uncultured Schlesneria sp. | reverse complement strand
ACTGCCGCCGCCGCCATACACGACGGTATTACGAGCCAGTTCGCTGGCGGCCGTGACCATTTTCGTTTGATCGACCAGACTGAATGTCAATTCTTGCGATAAACGACGGACCAGTTGACGCGCCAGTACGACATCCTGTTCGTTACGGATGGAGAGTTCTTCAGTTTTGACGAGTGTCATCGTCGGCCTCCCCGTCCGTCGAATAACGGGTGTCGCCGGAGTCTCCTAATTCCTCGGCGGCTCGTTCCGCACGCAAGTAGGCCATCCCACGTTCGACATTCAGCGCCATTCGGACACCGGGAAGCGAGAGCCCCAGTTCAACAAGGGTAATCGCAACGGCAGGCTGCATCCCAACCACCACCGTATAGGCATCCAGAATGCGCGACATGCTGGAGATGTTGGCAATCATGCGACCGATGAATGAGTCGACCATTTCCAGGGTCGAAATATCGATCAAGACGCCGCGAGCTCCCGTCTTTTCAATCTTGGATGTGAGATCGTCCTGTAGGGCCAGTGCCAGTTGATCATGCATATCGACCTGGATGGAGACCAACAGGAACTCGCCCATCCGGATAATCGGAATACGTTCCATTGCGACCTTTCAGTTTGCTGCCTTGGTTCGACTGACAGCAAACCCCAATTTCTTCAGCGCCAGGTTCAATGCATCGGCCAGATTAGCCTTGGTGGTGACCCCTCGCAAATCGACCCCCAGATGCACGATGGTCTGCGCGATCTGTGGCCGCACGCCGGAAATGATGCAATCGGCACCCATCAGGCGGATCGCGGTGACGGTCTTGAGAAGGTGCTGAGCGACGAGAGTATCGACCGTGGGCACACCCGTGATATCGATGATGGCCAGTTCCGCGCCGGTATCGACAATCCGCTGAAGCAGTGATTCCATGACGATCTGAGTTCGGGCACTATCCAGGGTGCCGATCATCGGCAGCGCCAAGATGCCATCCCAGAGTTTGACGACCGGCGTAGAAAGCTCAAGCATTTCCTGCTGTTGTCGGTTGATGACATCTTCTCGCGTCTTCTGGAACGCGGCGACCGTAAGCAGGCCCAGCTTGTCGACCAGTTCCGTCGCCAGCCACATCTGGTCATTCAGCGCCTGAACGTCCTTCAGTTCGCTTCGCAGTCGCGTGAACAGCGGTTGCTTGAACGAAAAGATAAACCGGGCCGTTTCGTCGACGCTGAAGCCTTGCAAGACGCGCGAGCGAGAAATCTCTTCCAGGAAATTATTGACCGCTCGCCACTCTGGATGATCGATTTCCGTTCCCGTCGCCGCGGCCGCGGCAAACAGCGAGATAAACTCTTTGGCTTGGCTATTCAGCTCTTCAGGGCGGATACGCGAATCTTTAATTGAGCCTGAAGCAGTCAAACCCTTCAGCCATTCGGCAGCAAGATCTTCCTCGTGTGTTTTCAGGACTTCTGCAAGCTGCGAGCGGTTCTTCACCATTTGTGGTCCTTGAGGTTCGCAAATCGGAGGCGCCACCATCCACGAAATTGCGAAATGACATAGATAAACTTTCCTACGAGAGATCCGTAATTATGGACCGCGCCCGCGCTGTAAGCCACTTCAACCGTCTGGAAACGCGCCGATTGCGGAAAGTTTCGCAGTCCGCACGCATCGCAGCCGGTCGATGGCAGACAAATCATCACCACGTCACGACAATGCGTGTTGCGGTAGTCGATTCGCTCAGACTCAGGTCGGGTACTCGAATCTGCGGAACCGGACACATCCAAAGGCAAAATAAGAAGCCCCCATACCGGTCAGAATTCCGCAGCATTTGGCGACGAGTTGCAGATTCGGCTGTTCTCGCGTGAGCAATTCCTGATACGCGATCAACGCCCACGCGTGAGGAGTGGCGAGGCTGATGTTTTTCATGATTTCGGGCAGCCAGTCGCGCGGCATGTAGCATCCGCTGATTCCTGCCAACACGACCACAAGGAATGTGGAATAGGAGGAAACTTGGGATTCGGTCCGGACAAAGGTCGCGACAAGCAGTCCCAGTCCCGTGGCGGCGAGCGATGTGGTCAGGATCACGGGTAGCAGCAATGCCGGGTTCGTTCCCCACGACATCCCGAACATGAGTTTGCCCGAGAGGAACAACAGCACGCTTTGCACGATCGACACCAGCAGGAACGGCAGCGTTTTACCCGTGAGCAACTGGACGGGGGTGACTCGGGTCGCCTGCATGCGTCGCAACGTGCCGCGATCTCGTTCGCCGATGAAGGAACTGGCCATGATATTCACCAGGAAAAAGGCGAACAGCACCATAAAGGCCGGAACCAGCGTCTGGTAGATGATATTGGTCGTGCGTTTCACGGGTTCAGACGTACCCGGATTGGGGTTGTTTCCCTCACTCGCTTCCTGCCTGTGGCGCTCGATCATCTGATCGACGACACGCGAGAACAGAGACGATCGACGCGTGACTGAGGGGGCGACTGACTGCATGACTGCCGCAAACGCGACGAACTTCACCATGTCCTCAACACTGACATAGGCCGCACCGCAGTCGACCTGGATATCGAGCGATGAGAGGCCATGTTCCAGCTTGCCGTGCCGGG
>CBIHQO010000909.1:0-2574 GCA_966211735.1 uncultured Schlesneria sp. | reverse complement strand
CTGAGCAGCCTGCCAGATCTGACTGATGAGGGACTGAAGACACTCAGCCAAAATCAGTCGCTGACGGAAATCCTCCTCGATCACTGCGGCACGACACCGAATGCCTTAATCCAATTGAATGCCGTCCCGAACTGGACGCAGATCCACTTCGACGATGTCATCTTCAGAAGGTCGGTCGGCGAAAGAAAGACTGATATCACGCCCGAGAATGTCGAAGACGTGATTGCCTGGCGACGCCAAGGCCAAGAACTGGAGAACCAACTGATTCATGGCCCCCTCCCTCCACCAAATCCCCCACCTGATGATCCGTTTCTGAAAAACGGCGTATTAGATTGAAGATGCTGGATATCTGTTGTTCAACAACCGCTGATTGACCGCTATCGGACGGCGTCGCATAATTCGGTGACCGGGGTTGAACCGGCGCGGCGTTTTCTCTCCCTCAATGGTCGGCGCGTATTATGGCGAATTGGCTAAGTCGAGCGACCGAGGGGTTTCGGAAGCCGCCACCCCCACCGCCCGAACCTTACAATGTGCGCTGTGACTGTGGCGGCACGGTTGCTGGCGATCGCGTTGCGGCCGCACAGCGGCCTTCGTGTCCGATCTGCGGAAGGCAAGTCTTTGTTCTTCCGGCGAACGTCTACCCCGTGGCCGTTCGGCCCAAAAAGCCAAAACCGCCTGCCGCGGAGAGCCTTGCTGAGGACGACGAATCAGCCGCGACTGCGACAGCTACTAAGCCAGATCGTCGCCAGGCCGAATCCGCCAAGAAGTCGACGCCACCACCGGAGCCCAAGGGGATCCTGCTGAAGTCCGAAACGCGGCTGGTAACGCCGTTTCGAGCCATCGTCGTCGCCATTACCATCGTCGGATCGCTGACCTTATGGGGATTGTGGCAACGCAGTCGCATTGAATCCGCTAAAGCGAGCGTCCTGGCTGCGAATGAAGCTGGTATGCGAGCCCTGAACGAAGGTGATTTCGCAACAGCCGCTCGCGAACTGACGCGGGCACGGAAGGCGGTCGACCTGCTGCACCGGACAGATGCAGAGGCCAACACGATCCGGCGACATTGCCGAGAAGCGGTGGCCGGAAATGAATTGTCGGATACTGGCTTGTTCGAGATCTTGGCCGAGTATGGCACTACCGCGGGGAAGTCGAAATTGGCGACCAGGCACCGTGATCGATGGGTTCTACTCGACACGGTGATCATTGAGCCCGAACAGGCAAACGGCCCCTGCGTGCTCGATATGCCTCTGCTGTTTGACGATGGGAAGTACAGAGTCGAAATCGATTCGGCATTAGTGCGAGAGGCCGCGTTGGAATCGCAGGCAGGAGGGGACGCGCGTGTCCTCTTCGCTGCACAACTCAGTGAGATCCTTCCACCGTCCGACAAGGATGGGGTCGCAACAGTGGTTCTCAACGGAAAGACCGCGTTCCTTTGGACGACATTGGAGACGTACAAGTCGCTTGGTTACGTCGAAACTCGCGAAGAGCAACTCCAGGCGACTCGTGATCTGATCGCACGTCAACTGGAACTATCGGAGACCGCGAAATGAGCTGGCTCCGATTACTGCTTGTCGCGCTGACCTGCGTGCTGGTGCCGACGCTGACTGTCGATGCCGCTGACAATGCATGGTCGACTGAAGCATTCATGAATCGCAAGACCGACTGGGATCAGATGATCGGGGCGACGATTCGAATCGAAGGCCGCGTTTCACTGAGCGGTGGCGGTCAATTGCGGTTGTCAAAATGTGAAGTCCCCGTTCATGTGAGCGATGCCAGCATTCGGTCGCTGCAAGGAAAGAAAGCAGTCGAGATCACAGGTCGGTTGGTCAAAGAAAATGGCAAGCTGTTCCTGGATGCCGATCGAATCCAGGTGATCCAGACCGACCTCGAACAATACGAATCTCGCTTCGCCAAGCTCCGCAATCCGAAGGCGGCGGAATGGTACGCCCTCGGTGATTGGGCATCTGAGCGAAGCCGATTCTACGATGACGCGGAGCTGTTGAAAAAAGCTCGTACGGCCTACGATCGTGGTATCACGGTGGAATGGCGCGCGATGGACGCCGATGACGCGACTGCCCGATTTCAACTGGCCGACAAGGTCTCGCAATACAAGTTGGCGGACGCTCGACGCTTGGAGTTGATTCACGAAGGAAATCGCATCCTATGGAGTCAGGCTGCGAAGTCCGATGATAGGCAGTTGTGGGTCAAGCTGGCATCGAAACTGGCGCAGGACTATCCCGCGTGTACTCAGCCAATGGCCGCATTTCCGGAAGATTTGAAAGAGCGTTACGAGAAAGAGCCGTTGCTGGTCTATCGCGACTCCCCACCGGATGTTCGTCAGCAATTGCAGCGTCTTTTTTATACTTCCGTGTTGCTGAAGACGATCCTGCATGATGCGGCGAAAGATGGCTCCAATGCGGAAATGATCGTGAAGCGATTGGAGCAGCAGGTTCCAGAAGCTATCTCACTGGCGGGCCAGTATCGAGAACTCCGAATGAAGTGGCGATTGGAGCAAGCGACCACAGCAACCAGACCTGAGATCGAACTGTTGGCGGCAGATTTTCGTGCACGACA
>CBIHQO010000908.1:0-2579 GCA_966211735.1 uncultured Schlesneria sp. | reverse complement strand
CCGTCTGGTTGAACGGCAGCATGAAAAACGTGACGGCTATGACCGAAACGTTCGGAAAAGAACGTAAGCACAACCTGACGGGCAAGGTCGAAAAGGTTGGCATCGACGATGCGTGTGCGTTCCTCTGTCACTTCAAGAACGGATCGCTGGGGCTGTTCGAATCAACCCGATATGCCCGCGGCCACAAGGCGTTGTACACGTTCGAAATCAACGGCGAAAACGGGTCGATCAAGTGGGACTTGCACGATCTGCATCGCCTGCAGTGGTTCGACTACAAAGACGAAGGTCCGCTACGAGGCTGGCGCTCCATTCACGTCACCGATAGCGACCATCCGTACATGAGTCACTGGTGGGTGCCCGGATTGCAAATTGGTTACGAGCATAGCTTTGTGCATCACGTTGCCGACTTCCTGGAAGGGGTCGAAAAGGGGACACCGGTCTGTCCGACCTTCCGCGATTCTTTGGAAACCCAGAAGATCTGCGATGCCGTCCTGAAGAGCGGTAAGTCGGGCAGCTGGGCCGAAATCGAATAGCTTTTTCGTCTGATTTTGCTATACTCTTGTTGACAATTAGAGAGCACGGGCGATCCGCCAAATCGCCCGTGTTCGTTTTTTGCCTGTTCAAAATCGCCGGACTGAATACGCGCCGTTGCCGGCGGTCGTGATGAGGAACTCAAAATGGAACATCAACCAATTTCCCGCGAAGGCTACGACAAACTCCGAGAAGAAATTCGCCATATGGAGGATGTCGAGATGCCCAAGATCTCTCAGGCGATTGCCGATGCACGCGCCGAAGGTGATCTGCGCGAAAATGCTGAGTATCACGCCCAGCGCGAAGCGCAAGGGATGACGCAGGCCAAGATCAATCAGCTCAAGACAAAGTTGGCCAATTGCTACATCGTCGATAAGTCGACCCTGCCCAAGGGGGTCGTCACGTTCGGGTCGCGAGTCACCGTGAAAGACCTGAGCGACGGGGCCATCGAACACTACGAGTTCGTCGGTCCGGGCGAAGAGGATTACAGCGGCGATGTCATGAAAATCTTGACAACCAGCCCGTTGGCGACGGGAATGATGAACAAAAAGGTCGGTGACAGTGTCGAAGTTACCGTTCCACGAGGGATCCTGCGATACGAGATCACCGCGATTGACGGTGACTGATCTGTTGAGGACACATTCTTCGTTTAACCGTGCGGGCATCGCCCCGCGCGTGATTTGCGCGAAATCAAGCTGACGACGCACGGGGCGATGCCCGCGCGGTTAAACGAAGAAGCTCGCCAATGTCGTCCTGGACGGCCTACGCTCAACAACTCGCCACTCAAGCCCGCGATGCGTCGCGAAAACTGGCGACGACTACTGGTGCTCAGAAGATCGATTGGCTGCATCGCACGGCCGATGCCCTGATCGCTCGATCAAGCGAGATTCTCGCCGAAAACGAGCGGGATCTTGCCAAAGCCCCCGAATATGGCCTCACCAGCGCCGAAATCGACCGCCTGCGATTGACCACTTCTCGACTGCAGAGCATGGCCGGTGCGTTGCGTGAAGTGGCCCTCTTGCCCGATCCGATTGGCGAAACAATCGAATCCACGGTCCGTCCGAACGGGCTGCGAGTCAGCCGCGTTCGCGTACCGCTCGGTGTCGTGTTCTTTATCTTCGAATCCCGCCCCAACGTCACAATCGATGCCGCCTCACTCTGCGTGAAGAGCGGCAACGCCGTCATCCTGCGTGGTGGTAAAGAGGCGTTGCACAGTAATCTCGCGCTGCATCGAGTCATCCGCGATTCGCTGCAACAAACCGGCTTGCCTGAACACGCAGTCCAGTTGGTCGACACGACCGAACGTGATGTTGTTGGCGAGTTGCTCAAGCTGGGTGACAAGATCGACGTGACGATTCCGCGTGGTGGTAAATCGCTAATCCAGCGCGTCGCCAGCGAAGCGACGATGCCGGTGATCAAGCATTTTGACGGTATCTGTCACGTCTATGTCGATCAATCCGCCGACTTCGACATGGCTCTTGAGATCCTGCAAAACAGCAAGTGTCAGAGACCGGGGGTCTGCAACGCAGCCGAGTGTCTGCTGGTCCATTCCGCGATCGCTGAACAGTTCCTGCCGAAGGCCGCCACGATGCTCAAGACCGCGGGGGTGGCCGTCCGCGGGTGTGAGCGGACGCAGCGTCTCATTCCCTGGGCGACAGCGGCCACCGACGAGGATTACCGAACCGAATACCTGGATCTGATCCTGTCGTGTCGCGTGGTTGATAAGATTGATGATGCGATCGAGCACATCGATCGGTATGGTTCTCATCATACGGAAACGATCATTACGAACGACTTGTTGTCGGCTGATCGGTTCCTGTTGGAAGTCGATTCTGCAGGAGTGATGGTCAACGCCAGCACGCGGTTTAATGATGGGGGTGAACTCGGCCTGGGTGCCGAGATCGGAATCAGCACCGACAAGTTTCACGCACGCGGCCCTTGCGGCTTGCGTGAATTGACGAGTTACAAGTGGATCGTTCGAGGCAGCGGGCAAATCCGGAAGTAGTCGATCTGGTTGCGAGATCTTCATAGCCAACCCACATGGAAGG
>CBIHQO010000907.1:0-2582 GCA_966211735.1 uncultured Schlesneria sp. | reverse complement strand
GACCGAAGCACTGAATGCCAGGGCGGCGCCCAGGAACATCTGCCCTTGAAGAACAGACAGGAGAGAGCGTAGGCTCAATCGTGGTGAGGTGGTTCCACGAGATTGATTGAATTGAGTCATGAGAACACGTTCTGAGATAAAGATCGTTCGGTACGGACACCCACGGCAGAGGCATCGATTCGTCTCACTGTTCGTGATGACATTCGGCCTCCTCTGGCACACTACGATCACCAAAGCGCAAACGCTGGAACGATTTGAATTCCACGAACCGCACTTGGGGACGATCGTCGATGTGACACTATACGCCCCTGATCAGACTGCCGCAAATGATTCTGCACGAGCAGCCTACGTTCGCATCGAAGAACTCAATCGGGTTCTTAGCGATTACAATCCCGACAGCGAAGTCATGCGATTGTGTCGCACGGCCGGCAGCGGTCAGGCGATCATTGTCAGTCCCGAGTTATTCGAAGTCCTGGCAAAATCGGTTGAGTTTGCCAAGGCATCCGACGGAGCTTTCGATGTCACAATCGGCCCCGTCGTCAAGCTTTGGCGAGTCGCACGCCGCGAGAAGAAGCTGCCGTCCGATGCCGAACTTGCTGCCGCCCAGTCGCTGGTCGATTGGAGCCAGATTCAACTCGACCCGCAACGACGAACCGTCCAGTTGGCCAAACGGGGAATGCTGCTGGATTTTGGAGGAATTGCCAAAGGATATATTGCCGACCAGGCGCGAGCAGTCCTGGCGAAGCGCGGCATTTCCAGTTGTCTGATCTCAGTCGCTGGCGACATCGCGGCCGGTGACGCTCCCCCGGGACGCGATGGCTGGCGAATCGGTATTGCGCCACTCGACAAGCCCGATGGCGAACCCAGCCGCTATCTTCAGTTGGCAAATTGTTCTGTGTCGACAGCCGGGGATGCGTTCCAGTTTGTCGAAATCGGCGGCATCCGTTACTCACATATCGTCGACCCGAAGACGGGCATTGGACTGACCAACCGAATCAGTGTCACAGTGATCGCATCGCAAGGTGTCATGGCGGACGGACTCGATACAACGGCAAGTATTTTAGGAACCGATCGCGGCCTGAAGTTGATCGAGCAAACCAAAGGTGCCGTCGGTCTCATCTCCGTTGCAAATGATGCCGGAGTTTCCGTCGTGGAATCCGCTGGCTTCGAGAAGTACGTCGTGAAATAGCCGTATTGCGTTTCTGAGCGGGGGACGGAAGTCCCCTGGCCTCTTGTTTTGGGCGTAAGCCCTTCGGTTTGCAGAGATGAAAGTGAGCTCCGAAGGACTTCACTTGCCAATGCAAAACTTACTGAAGACTCGATCAAGGATATCATCCGTGTAGATGACGCCAAGAATGTGCCCCAGATGGTCTAGCGCATCGCGGATGTCCACCGCAATCAGTTCATCTCCAACGGACTCAACTCCCGCCGACTCTTCCGCACGCTTCAACGCTTCAACAACCCCCTCAAGACTTTCCCGGCATCGTGCCGCAGTCATGCCGAGCCACTGCCGTGCCGTGCCGTGGGAAGTCGCGAGAGATTCTCGCAGCGTTTCTGCTAGCCGGTCGAAGCCTGCTCCTGTCACAGCGCTCACTTCCGGACTGTCGCTACCATTCGAATCGATTTCAATCGACACCGCACCTTCTTCACGCAACCACATTTCCGCATCGGATCGATCAGCCTGAGTCTGAACACGGATACACGCCCGAGCGTACTGACGCGTCTGTTCAAAGAGCAGGCTGTCTTCTTCTCGACGGCTGGCGGAAAGATTGGCTGCCGAGCACCAGACAACGAGATCCGCCCCATCGACCTGTTCAGACCGATGCCGTTGCGCCGCCCGAGCAATCTGCTCTGTTCGATCTTCCCAGCCTGCCGTATCGATCAAGTCGAAAGCAATTCCCGCCCATTCCAAGGGCGATTGCAGGAAGTCTCGAGTTGTCCCTTCACGAGGCGATACCAATGCGGATTGACTCGCTGTCAGTCGGTTGAACAATGTGCTCTTGCCGGCATTCGGTAGACCGGCCAATACGACACGAGTTCGAGTTCGCGACTGCATGCGACTCGATGTTTGCTGCAATAGATCCTCCACGAAGCGATGCGCCGTCGCGATTCGGCCCAGCAATTCGCACCGCGACACAAACTCGATGTCTTCTTCGATGAAGTCCAGCCCCGCTTCCAGATCCGCTAATAGCTCCAGCAGATCATGTCGGAGAGCTGACAACCGACCCGAAAGACCACCGGCAAGTTGCGCCATTGCGGCCTGCAGTTCGTGATGATCGTGAGCATCAATGACACCGAGAACAGCCTCTGCCTGAAGTAGATCCAGCTTACCGGCCAGGAATGCCCGCAGGGTGAACTCACCCGCCCGAGCAGGGCGTGCACCTCGACGGTGAAGTGAGGATAAGACCGCCTCCAAAAGTGGAGGGGAGCCTGGGAGATGAAGTTCAACGAGAGGCTGTCCCGTATAGCTTCGACGGTTGGGCCAGTCGTGAACATCAACGGCAATCGGGGCGCGTTCGCTGAGACTGATCAACTGGCCCGAATGCACCGTTGCGACTCGAGCATTACGCCACGCATCGTCG
>CBIHQO010000906.1:0-2583 GCA_966211735.1 uncultured Schlesneria sp. | reverse complement strand
AAAGATGAGAAGAGCGATGAAGAAGGTGGCGACGAAGCGACATCCAAGACCGGCAGAATTGCCGAGGGCGAGCTTGAGCTGAAACTGGAAGTCGGCCATCGATTCCCTTTTCAAAAGCGGATCGAACAGCGTTTGACTCAAGGCGATGGATTAGGCGGAATGATCGTCAACCGCTCGCTGGTTGAAATGATGCTATCCCTCGTTGTCGAAGAAGTCCGCGACGGCAACAAATTGCTGGCAGTGCGATATCACAAGATTCATTACGGCCACAACATTGCGGGCCGCACCGTCGAATACAACTCCGAGTCTTCGGCTCCAGTTCCAACCGAAGCGCTGGTTTATTCGGGCCTCAAGAACAACGGATTCTCGTTCTGGATTGGCCCCGATAACCGGGTGATCGAACTGGTGGGCTTTCCTGACTTCCTGCAACGCTGCGTCCAAAACGTCCCTGCCATTCATCGCGAGGTCGTCATGCGACAACTCGAGGGGACTCATGGCGAGGACGGCCTTTCCAACTTCGTCGACGATGGAATCGGCCTGCTCCCCTACAGCAATGACCCCAGCCATCCGGCCGTCGCAGTCAAAATCGGGAGTTCGTGGGATTTGAAGCCGCGACGTTCGGAAAGCGGTGCGCCGATCAGCATTGCGACCCGTTGCGTCCTGAAAAATCTCACCGACAGCTCTGCCGAGATCACGCTGCTGGGAAAAATCAGTGGCTCGATGAATCCCGTGGCGACGCAGGATAACAGCCGCAACGGAATGCAGGTGATGGTGAAGGGCGGTCACTGCGCAGGATCGTGTACGATCGATCGCAGAACCGGCTTACCGACACAGTCGGAAGTCAATCGGTACCTGGAACTGGTCGTGAAGCTACCAGACGGTGCCGAGATCCCACAGCGCAAGGAAGTGCTGACGACAACCACCTCATTCCTGAATCAAGGGGCTGCTCGCGAAACAGCAGCGGCTCCGCGAGACGCCGAACCGGGTACTCTTCGCGCTTCGGCATTTGGATCCGATTCGAACCAGATCACGCAAGCCGTCGGCCAAGCTGACAGCTTTGACGATCATCGTCATGATTCACGCAGCCGCAGCAGCGCTGGCCGATCACACCAGCGCTAGTGCGGGCCGCACTTCTGTGTCGCGTTGAAACATGGGTTAGACATTGTGGGTTTCCGCTCGCGGGACGCCACAGTCAGGTCGGATGCGCTCTATCAACTCTTGCGATTGACACCCAGGAATCGCATCCACCGCCGATCACCCGTCGACCCGTTGCTGACGGAGATGTCTTCCAGTTCGTCCAGCGACGAAATACCCAATCTCTTGAGATGCTTTTCGATGACCGCACGGTCGGCTTGAACCTGCGATTTCTCTCGTGACAAACGAGCTCGTTCCAGCGACATTTCGACTTCGGCCAGACGAACTTGTTCTTCCAGCCGCGAAGTGAGCAGCTCCGCCCGCTCGCGAACCTCTTCGGGAGCATTGATGTCGTCCCAATTCTCAGGGATCGCGACCGCGCGTCGCGTTCGCACCCAACGATTGATCTGCACAATGTAATTGTCGCGATCAGCGCAGGCTTTTTTCAGTGTTTCCACAGAGGCTGTTTCGAAGTCAAACACCGTCGGAATCGGCAAGCCGTCGAGCAGTTTTGTCAGGTCGTCTTCGACTTCGTCATCAGATCCGTCGCCAGACTCTTCCATCATCTGCCGCTTCATCGCCTCCCAGTCGGTTCCCGACAGGGTCACCATGGACGAGGGACTCTCTGGGGGCTCCATCGCCAGCCGCGACATCACCGAGTCGAGGCAATCGTCCGTGGTATCGGAATGTCCGCTATATCCCTTGGACAGCATGGCCCGCAGGTCTGCCAGTTCCGATTCAATTCGTCCCAACGATGAGGCCGCCTGCATCTCTTCCCATTGCTGCACCATTCGCTGCATTTCGCTGAGAACTTGCTGATGCTCTTCGACAACTTCGGCAGGGAGGGCCGCACTTGCACCGCTCGAACGGCCTCGGTCCGAGCCGTTGCGTTTGACGCGATCCAGTTGCTCAACAACCTGTTCGAGTTCAGCCACCAACGCGGCGACAAGTTCGTTCTTGCCTTCGAGTTGATTGCGGAGTTCGGCGAGTTCGGTCTGGGAATCTGCGGGCATGGGACTTCCGGTCAAATGAGTAGGAATCGCGCTGAGCGTTTCGCGTGATTCCTCGATTTGATTGATATCAGAGCAGACAAGCGCGCCGGCCGGTGCGGCGGCACGATGGTTCTCGACTTTGGATTGCTGACGCTGACCCTTGGGGTGGGTAGAGCCCACAGAAACATCCTTTGAGGCAACTGGTAGTGGAGCGAAGGTGACCACCCCAACGATAGCTCAAGAATCCGCGTCGCTGCCGTCATCGGCTACCACGTAGAAAACCCTCGCGATCGCGTTTAACGATCGGAGTAGATATGCGGGTTCACCACATTATGCGGGCGGCGACCCGACAGCACTTCGACGATGTTCTGCATCGCCTCCACGCGCAACTGCTGGATCGCCTGCTCGGAGACAAATGCTGCGTGCGGAGTGACGATGACTCGTTCATCCTGAAATA
>CBIHQO010000905.1:0-2592 GCA_966211735.1 uncultured Schlesneria sp. | reverse complement strand
GATCTGCCTGTTGATCGCTGTCACGTTGTTTGTGTGGAATTTGCATGCACCATTCGCACACGTCAATTCCCATCTGATACTCGTCTCGGGGGATCGACCTGTCACGCTGGAACCAGCGTCCACTTCTACGCTGGCAGCATCAGACTTCCTGTTGCCGCCATCCCGAAGAGAAATTGTTGCTACCGACTACGTCGCGGAGGACTTCTCGGCGTTGACGGCTCTCGGCGCCAGGTTGGATCAGCGAACTAACAAGGTTGTTCCGGCAGCCCGTGGCGATCTACGGGAATTGTCGGACCTACGTCTGCTTCGTACCACTCTGGATGGCATGACCAACAGCGATTCTGACGTTGTGTTGCTGTATGTGGCAACTGGCTGCGGAGTCCAAAATGGCGATCCCTATTTTCGATGGAATGTCAGCAACGAACTGGCAGGTGAAGGGTACAATCGGCTGGTTGAGTTCCTGCGTCAACTCTCTGCGACCGAGGCGGTCGCCAAAGTTTTGATCGTCGATACCGGAACCTTTGAACGCAATCCGTCAAGCGGAATGATTGTCAATGCGTTTCCATACTTGCTGGAGCGCGCCGTCCATGAGACCGGCGACAAGCGATTATGGGTGCTCACCTCGAACCATCCGCTGGAGCGATCGCATGTTTCGCGCTCGTGCGAAAGATCCGTTTTCGGTTGGTTTGTGGCCGCCGGTTTGCAAGGCGAAGCCGACTTGAACGACGATCAATCGGTCGATCTTGAGGAACTATTTCGATATGTCTCGGTGCAGGTTTCGTCATTTGTCAATCACGCTACCGACAACCTCGAACATCAAACACCGATGCTGTTCTGGGGTGGCGGGAATCTGGGTGAAGATTTTCCTCCTCCGGTCCTTGTATCGGCAGACCGAACTCGTAAAGCGAAGACGGTCAATCCTCAACCCAAGCCCCTGACAGCCCGACCCGAAGGCGAGTCCGTCGGTGCCGCGTTTCGAAGCCTGCCACTCGTGCCGCTCGATCCTGGGATCATGCAGGTCACTATGCCTGACGGGGCGAATCTGTTGCCGATCGTGCCGACGATACTGGTAGCCACAAGGTCGGAGCCTGCGGTGTCCACGACATCGACTGGCTCTCCAGTGCCACACGAAGGTCGACCGGAAAAGCAGAGTCCGACCGAGACCTCCACGCCAGCGACGGTTGCTCCGACATCACCGCCCCCATCGCAATCCCCGACCAGTTCGGTGGAGGCAGCACATGATCGCCAGGAAGAATTGAACAAAACAGCTGCGCTACTGGCGGCCGTCTGGGCGTTGCGCGATCAATTGGACGACATCAACGGGCAGTCAATCAGCATGACAGTGGCAGCGCCTGAAGACTGGCGACTGTTACAGGAGCGGCTCTTGTTGCAGGAACGGCTGTTCCGCGCCGGTTCGATTGTCGATGCTCGGCAAGTTGCAGTCGTCGTCCGCACAATGCGCGATGGGTTGAAGTCTCTCGCACAAAACGCACCTCTGCAATTTAATTCGGATGATGACATCGGCACCGTCGAGATCATCAGGCGAATTCACGATCGCTCGCAGAAGAGATCGTTTTACGAGATAGAAGCGTGCTCCATCGGATTTGCGGAACTGATCGCCAGATACACCAGGCGGCCGATCCCGGACACCTGGAAGGCCAACATCGACCAACTTGATCAACTTATCGAGCGTGGAACACCTGGTGAATTCGTCGCGTGGGTTTCAAAGCTGAATCCTGAATTACCTGAATTCGCGGAATTCCGACTTGCACGTCAACTTGCAGCGGCCACAGACATTAGTTGGCCCACTAAGCAACTTGCACTCAGAGTCCGCCGGAAGGCGGAAAGGCTTGCCGCGGCGGATCTATTTCCGATGGCAGGGCTTCAACAGGAGTTTGCCGAAGCGGATCGGCTGCGAATTATTGGTGAGAGACACCTGCTGGATCAAGTCGGACGCCAACGCGAAGAGAATGGACTTGTTGCACTTCGCCAATCAAACCTGCTCTATGATCGAACGGCGATAAACCGTGAAACGGTACGCAGCGCAAGGTCGCTTGCCGACGAACTGTCATATCGGTTGCCGGAATATATTCGCTGGCACGGTACATCTTGTCGCGGTGCCGGTGGTGTTCCGCGTGCGGCAGACATTGGACGCCTCTCCGACGCGCTCTTGCAGTTGATTCAAATTGTTGACGATCCATCGTTGGATCAATTCGCGGCAATCCAAAAGCTTGATTCCGAGTTGAGACTCCTTCGTCTGAAGATTGAGTCCGGGCTGCAACCTTCGGCCATCAGAAAATTGAATCAGCATCCATTGGTGCCGGACGCGTCTGTGGGGATTGAAGGCATGCTGAAGACGTCTCTGCCCAGCCAGGCGGTACGACTGGCCCTGTGGAAGACGTTGCTCGATATCGATGCTGCTGCCGCCTCGAGATATGATCCACCCGAAGTACTGGCGGTACGGCGCCCCGTTCGTGCAATACCGATCATGGACTGGACGTCGGTCAGGGACCAGTTGGATCTGGAAGTGAGAATTGCGCGACTGTGCGCCCTTCAGCTCCCGGATCCTCAATCGCGCCTGCCGAAGCTGGA